>JBFXES010000071.1:0-13725 GCA_050179875.1 Thiohalomonadaceae bacterium | reverse complement strand
GTGAACGCCGCTGGCAGGGCATCTACTCGCTGGTCGCGCTCGCGGGGGTCATTCTCATCGTGTACGGGTATGGCGCCGCGCGACAGGTTCCGATGGTCATCTATGAACCGCCGCCCGCCATGCGCCACATCGCCTTCCTGCTCATGGTGCCCGTGTTTCCCCTGCTCATCGCCGCCTACGCTCACGGCCGCATCCGGGACTTCACCCGCCATCCCATGCTGCTGGCCACCTCGCTCTGGGCCTTCGCTCACCTGCTGGCCAACGGCACCCTGGCCGACCTGCTGCTGTTCGGTGCCTTTTTCGTGTGGGCCGCGGCGGACCGTGTGTCCATGAGCTACCGTATCCAGCGTCCTTTACCGGAGGCGCCCGCCACCCGGTGGAACGACGCCATCGCGGTAGTTGCCGGGCTCGCACTTTATGCCGGGTTCCTGTTCGGCCTGCACGGCAAGCTTATCGGTGTGCCGCTCCTGAGCTGATACCGCAGTGCAGCGCCATGCGGACGAGCGCGGCCCACCGGCTGCGACGCCGCGGGACCGGCTCACTACCTCTGTCAATTCGCTGTAGGACCATTCCGATTCTGCCTTGGGTGCCGCATGGCATTTCTGCTCACTGAAGCCGTGGTGAGGAATGCCCCGCGCCGCGAACGCCGGATTGTCGGGACCAGGCGACGACCCTTGGCGTCTGATTGCGCGGACGCGTGACGCGCGCCTTCTCCCTGGCTGCCGGACGGTCCCGACGCCCGCACCCACAGGTCGGTCCTGCGGTGCTAAAACTTCCGTGTCGCACCCGTCTCCCGTAAGCGGCGCCGTCTCGGCCGACCTGCCCGTGACGGAGCGTTCGGACTCCGCGTGGCACTGCTGTCATGAGGAAAATACTCGGGAAATGCAGCGATCCAATATCCAGCACGCCCGTGTAATTGCATGCGATGATGCAGCGCCCCTGCATCACCGTTGTATCGCGATTCACGGCAGCGCGCGCATACGCCGGAGCGAGGGCCGTCGCCGACCCTTTTGACAGGGGAGTCATGGTGAGTGATGCATCGGCAGGTCCGGATGATGGGCTGACACAACAGGTGGCGGCGTTACATGCCGCGCTCGACGATTGCCTGGCCCGCGGCCAACGCTACAGGACATTGTTCGATGCCACCGGCGCAGCCTATGGCCTCGCCGAGTTGATTGTGGATGGTGACGGTCGCCCCGCCGACTATCGCCTGCTGGAGGTGAACGGCGCCTACGGTCAACTGGTCGGCCTGCCTCCTGACGCCATCGAGGGCAAGACCATCCGCGAGCTGATGCCCGGTTTCGAGCAGCGCTGGATCGAGACCTATGGCAACGTGGCGCTCACCGGCGAGCCTGTCCGTCTGGAAAAATCCATCCCCAGCTTCGACAACCGCCGGTTCGAGGTCTTCGTCTACCGACCCGCCCCGGGCCAGTTCATGCATGTGTTGTTCGACGTGACGACGCGCAAGCAGGCGGAACAGCAGCAGGAAGATCAATTGCGCTTTTTCCAGACACTGCTCGATACCATCCCCGTGCCGGTCTTCTACAAGAACACGGCCGGTATTTATCTGGGATGCAATCTCGCGTTTGCAGAATACCTCGGCATCGCGCGCGACCGGATCGTCGGCCGCACGGCCTATGACGTGGCGCCAAGACATCTGGCCGACATCTACTGGAGCGCCGACAGGGAACTGCTGGCGCGCGGCGGCGTGCAGACCTACGAGACGCACGTGCGCCATGCCGACGGCACCGAGCGTGACGTGGTATTCCGCAAGGCGGTGTTCACCCATGGGGAAGGCGAGACCGCCGGTCTGGTGGGCGCCATCTTCGACCTGACCGAGCGCAAGCGTGCGGAACAGGCACTGCGGGAAAGTCAGGAGCGTTACCGTCAACAGGCCGGCGAGCTGGAGGCCATCTACCAGAGCATGCCCGTCGGCATCGCGGTGCTCGACCGCGACCTGCGTTACCTGCGCATCAACGCACGCCTCGCCAGGCTCTACGGCCGGTCCGTGGAGGACCACCTGAACAAGTCCGTACGCGAGGTGGTGCCCTGGCTTGCCGATACGGCGGAGGCGCTGGTACGGCAAATCTTCGAGTCGGGCCACGCGGTGCGGAGGTACGAGGTGCGCAGCCCTCCGGGCGAAAACGGCAACGGTGAGCGCATCTACCTCAGCCACTGGGTGCCCCTGAAGGATGAGTCCGGGAGCGTGTGGGGTGTGAACATGGTGCTGGAAGAAACCACCGAGCGGCGGCGCCTGGAAGAGCGCACGCGTCACATGGCCCAGCACGATGCCCTCACCAACCTGCCCAACCGACGGCTCATGCTCAGCCTGCTGGATGCGTCCTTGCGCACGGCCTCCCGCAAGCGCCACCGCGTCGCGGTGCTCTTTCTCGATCTCGATCGCTTCAAGATCATCAATGACACCCTCGGGCACGATATGGGCGATGCCTTGTTGAAAGCGGTCGCGCACCGGCTGTCGGGCCGGATGCGCCGCTCCGACATGGTGGCGCGCCTCGGTGGCGATGAATTCACGGTACTGCTGCCCGAGGTCGTACATGGCGAGCAGGCGGGCGAGGTCGCCGAATCGGTCCTGCAAGCCTTTCGTCGCCCGTTCCACCTGATGTCGCATACGCTGCACGTAACCACGAGCATCGGCATCAGCCTGTACCCCGACGACAGCGACACCGCGGAAGGCCTGCTGCGTTGCGCGGACGCCGCCATGTACGAAGCGAAGCAGCAGGGTGCCGATTGCTTCCGCTTCTACAATCCGGCCATCGGCCGCCGCGCCAGGGAACGCCTGCGGGTGGAAGATCGCCTGCGCGAGGCCGTCACGAGAGGCGGGCTTCTGGTGCATTACCAGCCGCAGTTCGACCTGAGCAACGAAAGGGTGGTCGGTGTCGAGGCGCTGGTACGCTGGCAGCATCCTGAACTGGGCCTGCTTACACCTCCGCAGTTCCTCCCCATCTCGGAAGAGACCGACCTGATTCAACGGGTCGACGACTGGGTGCTGCGCACCGCGTGTTTCCAGGGCAGGCGCTGGCTGGACGCCGGCCTGCCGCCCGTCATCATCGGAGTGAACGTGTCCGCACGGCGCTTTCAGCAGCCCGATCTGCTCGACGCCGTCCGCCGCGTTCTCGCCGACAGCGGCCTGCCACCGGCAGGCCTCGAACTGGAGCTCAACGAGCGCACCCTCATGCTCCAGCTGGAGCACAGCGTCCAGCGCCTGCGCGAGCTGGCGGACATGGGCGTGGGCGTCGCCATCCACAACTTCGGCACCGGGTGCTCGTCCCTGGGCCACCTCAAGCGTCTGCCCATACGCAGGCTCAAGATCGATCGCTCTTTTCTCCAGGACATCACCGACAATCGGGACGACCGCGCCATCTTCACGGCCATCACCGCCCTCGCCCACACCCTCGAACAGCGCGTGGTCGCCGAAGGCGTGGAGACCGGCGAGCAGAAGGATTTCCTCTATGAAGCGGACTGCGACCAGGCACAGGGATTTATCTTCACCGAGCCGCTGCCTGCCGAAGGCGTGGAGGATCTGCTGCGCCGGCAATGAGCCGTGGGGCGCCGGGTTTTGAACGGGCGAAACGTGACGTGATTCACACTGTCGGAAGCCGGTCCGAATCCGTTGCCTTGAAAAAACTGACCACCGCAACGCCCGGGTGACGCTCGCTTCTCCCCTTTGCTAACCTCTCGCCGGCGTAGGCATGGACAGTGGCGGGCGCCCGGTTGCGCCAGTGCCGCGGCGGGAGTGTTGTGAATAACAAGAGAACTGCACGGGCGAACAGGCAGGGAAAGACAGGCTCGCTGCCCGCCAAGCTCGCTGTCCCGCGACTCCACACGGCGGTCAACCGTCCTCGTCTCTTCAGAAAACTCGACGAGGCGTTTCGCAAGGCATCGGCGGTGTGGGTGCGTGCGCCGGCGGGCGCCGGCAAGACCACGCTGGTGGCGTCCTATGCCAGGGCGCGTCAGCTGGATTGCCTGTGGTACCAACTGGATACCCGCGACAGCGATGCGGCGGCCTTCTTCCATGGCTTGAGGGAGGCCGTGGCGCGGCGACGCCCCAGCGCCCGCAGACGACTTCCGCTCCTTGCGCCGGAATACCACGCGGGTGCCCGCACCTATGCGCGCACCTATTTCGAGCGGCTCGGCGAAATCATGCCCGTGCCATTTCTGCTGGTCCTCGATGATTTCCAGGAACTCCCTGCCGATGCCCCGCTCCAGGGGCTGTTGCGCGATGGCATCCATGCCCTGCCGACGGGCGCGCGCGTGGTATTGCTGAGCCGCGACGAGCCCCCGCCGGCGTTCTCCAGCGCCAGGGCGGAACACCGTTACCACACGCTCGACGACCAGGCGCTTGCGTTCTCACTCAGTGAGGCCAAGGCCCTCGCGCGGGGTTATCGGCTGCCCGGCCTGTCCGATGCGGCGCTCGCGGCCTTGCATCGACACACCCACGGCTGGGCCGCCGGGTTGGTGTTGTCGCTGGAAGAGGCGGCACGCAGCGGACAACTGCCCATGGCCGACCGGCCCTTGTCGCCGGCCATGTTTCATTACCTGGCCGCCGAGGTGCTGGGGCGCATGCCCCGCGAGGAACAATCGGTACTGATCCGGGTCGCCCCCCTGCAACAGGTGCGTGCCTGCGACGCCGCGGCGCTCACGGGCGAACCGGACGCGAACCGCGTGCTCGAAGCGCTGGCCCGCCGCCGCTATTTCACCTATCGGCTGGAAGGGCGCGAGGCGGAGTACCGCTTCCATCCGCTGTTCCGCGAGTTTCTGCAACAACGCCTGGTGGACGAATACCCGGCCGAGACGCTAGCCGCGCTGCACCGACGCTGCGCGCAACTGCTGATTGCGGCGGGACGGCATGAGGAAGCCGCCGCGCTCATGCAGGAGAGCGGCGACGAATGCGCACTGGCGGACCTGGTGGAATCCCACGCGGGTGCGCTGATGGCTGCCGGCCAGCTGAGTCGCCTGGATGAATGGCTGGGCAGATTGCCGCAAGACGTGCTGTCCGCGCGCCCCTGGCTGTGTTACTGGAAGGGCGCATCGCTGCAGGCACGCGCGCCCGGCGAGAGCCGCCGCTATTTCGAGCAGGCCTACACCTTGTTCGAGACACGGGACGACCTCACCGGGATGCTCGAGTCCTGGATCGGCGTGATCGATGCGTTGGTCGTGGACATGTGCGATCTGGGAAGTGCCGTGCCCTGGATCCGGCGCTTCGAGACCTTGCATCCCAGGCATCCGCAATTCCCCAATGCCGAACTGGAGGCCCGTGTCGTCGCCGCCTTGCTCACCGCACTTACCTGGCATTTCCCGCAGCGTCCCGAAACGTCGGCCTGGGCCGAGCGCGCCCGTCATCTCGCCATGGAAACGCACGACCAGACCTTGCAAAGTCGCCTGCTGCATCCACTGGCGGTGTACTACGAATGGACCGGCCAACCCGCGCGCGCAGGCGAGCTGATCGCCCCGCTGCGCGCCCTCGCCAGAACACCGCAGGTCACGCCCCTGGTGGCACTGAACGTGACGTTCACCCTCGGCATCATCCACTGGATCCGTGGCGACAAGGCGGCCGAAGCGCTATTCGAGGAGGGCCTTGCCCTGGCCGCCCGCACCGGCGTGCATGTCATGGACGCCCATCTTGCCGCCGGGGCGGTGTATGCGGCACTGAGTGAAGGCGA
Source organism: Thiohalomonadaceae bacterium (assembly GCA_050179875.1). Classification (GTDB taxonomy): domain Bacteria; phylum Pseudomonadota; class Gammaproteobacteria; order Thiohalomonadales; family Thiohalomonadaceae; genus JALOAT01. The sequence continues at coordinate 8,044 of JBFXES010000071.1, read as the reverse complement.
CCTCGCGCGGGCCGAGGTCAAACTGACACTGATGCAGCAGATGCTCGCGCTCGGCAACCGGAAGTTCGATCGCGCCCATTTCCATCTCTTGTGCGCATGGCGTGAACTCCTCGCCGGGCGCGCGGAACAGGCCGTGAAAGAGGGGCGACAGGCCCTGGAGGGACTGATCGAGGTCGGCGCCGCTTTTCCCGAGGGCATGTGTCGCTTCGTGTATGCACAGGCGCTGCATCTCGCGGGCGAGCGCACTCACGCCTGGCGCGAATTGACCGAGCTGGAACGGGTCGCCGTCTCGCTGGGAAGCCCGTCGCTCCTGTTCCTGCATCACACCGCCGCGGCCTGGTTTTCACTGAACGAAGAACGCGCGGACGCCGTGGAACGCCTGCGTACGCTCATGGACTACGGGCGCGCGGTGTGGGACGTGACGGAATTCGGCTGGCAACCGCTGTTCGGTTGGCAGCCGCAAGCACTCGCGGCGCTTTGCGCGCAGGCGCTCAGGCACGACATCCATCCCGGTTACGCATGCGCGCTCATCGCGAGTCGCCGCCTCACGCCTCCCGCTGGCCCAACCCTTGCCGGTCACTGGCCGTGGCGGGTGCGTGTCCATGCCCTGGGTCGATGGGAGCTGAAGATCGAGGGCCGGTCGGCGGCCATGGGCGGCCGTGGCCAGCGCAAACCCATGGAGCTGCTGCGGGCCTTGCTGGCCTTCGGCGGCCGATCCATCAGCGTGGAAAAACTCGCCGACACGCTGTGGCCCGATGCCGACGGCGACGCGGCTTATCGCAGCCTCATCACCAACCTGCACCGCCTGCGCAAACTGCTGGGCGATGCCGACGTGCTGATCCTGCGCAATGGCATGCTGAGTCTCGACGAGCGCCAATGCTGGACGGATGTCTGGTCGCTGGAGCAGATCCTCGCCCGGCTCGACGAACCTTGCGAGACGGATGAACTTGCGCACCTGATCCCGCGGCTGCTCGAACTGTATCGCGGCGACTTCCTGGAAGAGGATGCGGATGCCCCCTGGGCACAGGCCTGCCGTGAGCGCTTGCGCAGCCGCGTGCTCATCGCCATGGAATCGCTCGCCGCCCGCGCGGCCCGCGAGGGAAGGTGCGACCTGGGGGCGCGGCTGTACCAGAAGGCCGTGGAGACCGACAGCCTCAGGGAGTCCTCCTATCACAACCTGATGGCGTGTCACATCGCCCGCGAGCGGGCGAGCGATGCGCGCTCGGTGTTCGAGCGCTGCCGCCGGGCACTGGCGACCGCAGGCCGCTCCCCCTCCGCCGCAACGGAAACACTGGCGCGGCTCATCGATCGCAACGACCCCGCTGCCGCCGCGGCGTTGTGCGCACGTTGTCGCGGTCGCGCCTGACCGCCCATGAGCGCGGAAGCGAACCCGCCGCAATCGCGGGCTGAGCCCGCTCCTGCAAGATGATTTCCACCCGCAGGAGCGGCCTCAGGCCGCGACTCCAATTCCTGATTCCCCCGTTTCGCGGCCTGAGACCGCCGTCACAGAACAGTCCCGGGCTGTTACCGGCCTGTTACCTCCCCGCGCCCAGGCTCCGCACTTCATCGCCCGGGTGAGCCGTCGCCATGCCTTCTCCCGGGCGCCCACTGCCAGGAGAGACAGACGCGATGATCCCCAAGCACTGCAACCCGTCACCCCACACGATCCTCTCCCTCGCCCTTGGCGGCCTGCTGCTGGCCGGATGCGGTGGCGGGGGCGGCGGTGGCGGCTCCTCCGTGGAGCCGCCTGCCGCACCCACGCTGCACCTGAGCGTGCAGGCCATCAAGACCTTCGCCTTCACCTGGGACGCCGTGGACGGCGCGACCCATTACACCCTGCGGGAGAACGCCAACGGTTTCGCGGGCTACAGCGTGATCGCCGGCGCCGACCATCTCTCGACCACCCACTACGATCATGTGGTTCCGTTGCACATGAGGGCCAGTGCCTCCTACATCCTGCAGGCGTGCAACAGCGCAGGCTGCACGGATTCCGCACCGGTTGCCGTCGCAGGCAACCTCGCCGGTGCGATCGGCTACTTCAAGGCTTCGAACACGGAAGCCCACGACTGGTTTGGTTACTCCGTGGCGCTGTCGGAGGATGGCACCACCCTGGCGGTGGGCGCCCCCGTCGAGGACAGCGCGGCGACAGGTGTCAACGGCAATGCCGAGAGCAACGCCGCATTGTCGAGCGGCGCCGTTTACGTGTTTACCCACGTCGACGGCCGCTGGTCCCAGCAGGCCTACCTCAAGGCATCCAATACCGAAGCGGACGATCTGTTCGGCTACTCGCTCGCCATTTCCGCCGACGGCAACACTCTGGCCGTGGGTGCGCACAAGGAAGACAGTGCCGCGGCCAACGTCAATGGTGACGGAACGAACAACGCTGCCGCGGACAGCGGCGCGGTGTACGTGTTCACGCGCACAGCCGGTACGTGGTCGCAACAGGCCTACGTGAAAGCCTGGAACCCCGGCCCATCGGACTACTTCGGCGCAACCGTTGCCCTGTCCGGTGACGGCAACACCCTGGCAGTGGGCGCCCCCGAGGAAGATGGCCCCGACAATACGGCCACCAATGCAGGCGCTGTCTATATCTACAACCGCACAGACGGGGTGTGGTCGGGGAGCACCTATGCGCGCGCCTCCAATGCGGAAGCCAACGATTATTACGGTATGTCAGTCGCCCTGTCTTCCGATGGAAACACCCTGGCGGTGGGTGCCTGGGGCGAAGACAGTGCCGCCACCGGCATCAACGGTAACGAGAGTGACAATTCGGCCAGCCTGGCGGGTGCGGTCTACGTCATCACACAACATGCGGGGAGTTGGTCACAGCAGGCCTACATCAAGGCCTCCAATACCGAAGCGAACGACTGGTTCGGCTACTCCGTCGCCTTGTCCGGCGATGGCAACACGCTGGCGGTGGGCGCCTGGCAGGAAGACAGTGCGGCGATGGGGCCCGGTAGCGACCAGAGCGATAACAGCGCATTGTCCAGTGGTGCGGTCTATGTCTTCCATCGCGGCAGCAGCTGGGAGCAAGAGGCCTATATCAAACCCTCCAACACCGGTGCCGGCGATTTCTTCGGCAGAACGGTTGACCTGTCGGCAGATGGTTTGACCCTGGTGGCCGGCGCCTACCCGGAAGCCAGCAGCGCCATCGGACTTGACGGCAACGGCCTCGACGACTCAGCAACGGAAAGCGGGGCCGCCTATGTGTTCGTCCGGTACGGCAACTGGCAACAGCAGAGCTACCTGAAAGCGAAGAACACCCAGGCGTACGACCGTTTCGGTATTGCCGTCGCCGTGTCCGGCAATGGCAAAACCATCGCCGTGGGCGCGTCCGAAGAGGAGAGTGCGGCGACAGGCGTCGGCGGCGATGCGACGAACAACCTGGCCGTGAACAGCGGCGCCGTTTACCTCTATTGACCTGCTTGGCGCTCGCCCCGCCGGTATGGCCTAACCGGGCTTGCCGTCGATTCTTGGGCGCAGATACATGGCCAGGTAGCGGATACCCCAGGGGATCAGTGCGGCGAGCCAGGCCAGTGCCGCGAGCAGGTTCGGCGACACAGGACTGCTGCTTGCGATGGCCTGCACATCGCCGGCGATGCGCATCACGGCGGCGCCCAGCATGAGCAGGAACGCGGTCCAGTCCGGTCCGTCCATGACCAATGGACGGCCGGAATGGCCGCGGCTCACGCGCGTGATCATGCCGATCACCATGGCGGCGACGAATCCGATGGCGATGGCGTGCAGGGGTGCGCGGCCGAGGATGAGGTCGCCGGTAAGCAGCAGGGTGAAGCTCTGGATGACGTAGAGCGCGAGCCCCACGGAGAGGAATGCGAAGGCGATGTGCAATGCGGCAAGCAGGCGTACCGCCAGGCTGCGCCGGAAGCCCCAGTGCAGGCTGTGGTGTGCAGCCAGAAACAGCAACGGCACGTCGGCCAGGAACAGCCACTGCAATGCGCCGAAGGTTTCAAGGACGAAATGGATCGCCACCGACGCCCACAACACGGGGAAGGTCCAGCGCGGCTGCACCAGGGTGTAGTTCGGGATGACCGAGCTGGAGAAGAAAGGGAGCATGCGGTGGGCGACCAGCACCAGCACCGGGATCAGGAACAGCCACAGTGCCCCGCGCAGGGCGGCCTGCAATAGCCACGGCTCGTCCGTGGCAATCCAGGCGGCGAACGCCAGTTCGGAAACGATGCCGAGGACGAGGGCGACGTTAAGCTGGGTCTCGTAGCGGCGATCGCGCGTGGCGCCGACGGCCCGGTAGACGACATAAAGGCCGCGCACACCCAGCGCAAAGCCCAGGGCGTGCACGATGACACCCGTAATCACCATGCCAGGGCCGGCCAACAGTCCCGCGTAGAACACCAGTGCGCCGACGACCATGACGGCAAACGCGCGAACGTATGTGCCTTCAGGCACCAGCGGGCCGTTCATCCAGCGCGGGTAGGTGGTCATGAGGAAACCGAACATGAGAAAGGTGAACACGCCGAACAGCATTAGCCAGGCGTGGGCCCAGGTGATCGGGATGACGGTTTGCAGCGGCGCGACGAGCCCGGTGTAGCGCGCGCTGAGTTCCACGCCCCAGAGAAGCATGGCGAACATGAGCTGCGCGACGCCGGCGAAGAACATGACGCGGTGCGGCGCGGCGCTGAAAACCTTCCAGAGCGAGGGGGTGTTCATGGCGATGCGTGTTCGTTCGCATGCACGGAGTCTACGGGGCCTCGCGCGCGGGCGGCCTTGATGGACGTCAAGGGGGTTGATCGGGTTCTGATCGCGGCGCAGGTCACGTTGGCGCGTCAGCGTCTGCGTGACGGGTCCGAAGATGTCACGTAGCTTCGCAACGTGACCTACGGCGCCATTGAAAATCCCCCGTGTTCCCGGTGTCCCCCGTGGTTAATGCTTTTTCTTTTCCTGTGTGCAAGCTGCACGCGAACTAGGGAAGCGCCGGAATGACTTGATCGCGCAGGGCGCTCCAGTTGACGTCGTTGTCCTGGCGCAGGAGCGCGGACCAGCGCTGGGCCGCTTCAGCGCGGGCCAGGTCGCCGGAGGCCTCGTGCACCCGGGCCAGGGAGGCGAGGGCATCGGCGGTGCCGGGGCGACCGAGTATCCAGGTGTGGATGTAAAGCGCACGCTCGAAATAGTCGCGGGCGGCGTGCCAGTCGCCGCGGTCGGCAGCGAGGCCGCCGAGTTCGTACAGGGTTGCGGCGGTGCCGGCGCGGTGCGCGCGCTGGCGGTACAGCGCGAGCGCGTGGGTGAGACGTTCCCGTGCGGTGTCCGGATCGCCTGCGCGCTGTGCGAGCTGGCCCTGGAAACGCAGCAGGCGCGCGCGGCCCATGACGTCGTCCCCGGAAAGCCTGCGCAGGGTGTGCTCCAGGCGACGTGTCCAGAGCGCGGCGTCGGCGCCGTCTTCGAAGGCCATGCGCGTGCGCAGGACCACGGCCGCGACCGTGGCGCCGTCCGCGCGCACCTTGTCCGGACGCTGGTCTTCGTCGAAGGCGGGCAACACGTCCGCGAGTCGTGCCAGCGCGCGCTCCCTGTCGCCCAACCCATGGGCGGCGGTGGCTTCCAGCACGGCCAGACGCGCGCCGAAGCGATCTTCAAGGCCATGGGTTGCCACCAGTGCGCGCGCTGCGTGGATCTGCGAGTCGGCGCGCGCGTAGCTCCCCATGGCGAGCGCGGTCTCCGCCAGGTTGATGCCGGCCAACGCCATGCCCTCGCCGCTGTCGATGCTGCGATACAGGCCGTGCGCCCTGGCGAACAGGTTGGTGGCGGCCGCATAGTCGCTGTCCTGGAAGGCCTGCACCCCGCCGCGCATCTGCCGCTCCGCTTCGCGCATGGCCGGGACTCCCTGCGGGCGCTGGGCGGCGCAAGCGAAGAGTCCGAGGGACAACAGCAGGATCAATGGCGCGTGCTTCATCGGACGTGCTGCGGTTCCAGCTCGACGGGCCCGGGCGCGGGCGCCGCGGTGGAAATGGGCCAGGTGTTCATGATGCTTTCCATGGTGCGCTCGGTCTGCTCGGTGAGCAGGCGCATGCGCGTCATGAGTTCCGGGAGGTCTTCGGTGATGCGCCGCGTGTCGCGGGTGATGCCGGTGGCGTCCTTGATCACCGGCTCCACCTCGGCAAGGCGCGCGCGCACGTCGGCAAGCACCAGGCGCAGGGCCTGCACCGACTCGTGCAGGCTGGACTCCAGTTCCGACGATGCCACCAGTGATCCCATGGGGCCCTTGCCCGCCGCAATCTGCTCGCTGACCACGCGCATGTGTGCGGCGGTGGACTCGAGGTCGCGCAGCGTGCGCGCCACCTGCCCGGGCTCGATCGCCTCCGCCACCTGGCCGACGCGCTCCAGGGTCTTTTTCACGTTGTGCATCACGGGCGTGAGCTGGGCGATGAGTGCGTCCATGGACATGGGCTCTTCCACCACGATGTACGCCTCCGCCGGCAGCGCGGCGGCCCCGGGCGAGCCGGCGGTGATCTCGATGGTGGACTTGCCGAGCACCGAGAGCTTGCTCACCGCCGCCCTGGAATCGGCGCGCACCAGATCGCGATAGCGCTCCTGCACGGCGAGGGTGACGTGGATGCGGTTGTCGGGTGCGATGGTGAGATCGGAGACGCGCCCCACCTCCAGCCCGGAGATCTTCACCTGGGTATCCGTGGTGATGCCCTCGGCGCTGGACAGATGGGCGTGGAACGCCACCGTGGTCTGGAAAAAATGGGCGAAACGGCTGTTGGCGAATACCAGCGCCACCATTACCGCCACTGCGATGAGCACGAACACACCCACCAGGCGTTCCTGGCGCGTGTAGCTCATGCGGTGGATGTAGTGGACGCGGGGCGTGGAGTGTTCCATTTAATCGAAGCTCGCTTCGGTGCGGAACCCGGAAAGGCAGGCCTGCACGTCTTCATCCCCGGCACGGTGGAACGCCTGCCAGGACGGGAACCAGCGCGGCGCCGGCGCTGCAATGTACAGGATGGCGTCGGCGTGCGCGCGCATGAAATGCAGGTCGTCGGTGGCATGCACCAGCGCGCAGCCCGCCTCGCGGCAGATCTGCGCGAGTGCCGTCGCGATGGGCCGCGCCTCGCTGACGTGCAGGCCGTGGAGCGGGTCGTCCACCAGCAGCAGTCTCGGCGACAGCATGAGCGCGCGCGCCAGGGCGAGGATCTTGCGGTCGCGTTCGGACAGGTACGCGGGCAACAGGCCCGACGCACCGGTGAAGCCCAGCCGTTCCATCCAGCCGTGCGCGCGCCGCGCGCTGGCGCCGCGGTTGGCAAGGCCATGATACAGCGCGGGCAGCATGACGTTGCGAAGCGCATCAAGGGACGAGACCAGCGGCGCCTCGCGCATGACGAAACCCACCTCGCGGCGCAGCGCCAGCCAGTGCCGGTCGTCCAGCCGCGAAAGCCGCCGGCCCAGCAGCTCCACGTCGCCGGCGAACGGATAACGGGCGGCGGCGAGGGTCTGCATGCAGGTGCTGCGCAGCGCCGGGTCGGGGCCGGTCAGACACAGGACAGCGCCCTCGGGCACGTCCATGTCCAGGGGCGCCATGCCCTCCACGGGGACCAGGCCCAGGGCACGCAGCACGCTCATGACAGGCGCATCACGGCGAACGCGCCGTCCACGATGAAGACCAAGCTGATGGCGTTGACGATGGCGCGCTGCGCCTGCTGCGGGATCTCGGTAGGCGAGCGCTCCACGCGCAGGCCGTGCATGCAGGCCGTGGCGCCCGCGATGATGCCGAACAGCAGGTTCTTCACCACGAACACCGTAAGATCGAAAGCATTGAAGGAGAGCGGGATCTCGCTCAGGAAATGGATGTAGCCGGGTGCGGTGAAGGCGGCCGCCACCAGCACACCGGAGACCACGGCGATCACCGTGAAATAGACCGCCAGCGCCAACTGGGCGATGGCGGTACCGAGCAGGCGCGGCGTGACCAGGAAGTCGTTGGTGTTCACGCCCAGCAGCCTGAGCCCCTCCACTTCCTTGTTGAGCCTCATGTGGCCCAGCTCTACCGCAATGGCCGACGAGGAGCGGCTGATGATGA
>JBFXES010000070.1:0-13790 GCA_050179875.1 Thiohalomonadaceae bacterium | reverse complement strand
GGGGCGGGTTGCGGACGAATCCTTGGTTCGTACCACTGTGACTAATGATGAATCAATCCATGGACAACATCGATCCCCGCAATGTTGCGCCCACCCGCTGGTGGCACGCCCTCGACGACGGGCGCGTGCAATGCGATCTCTGTCCGCGCTATTGCAGGCTGCGCGAAGGCCAGCGCGGATTGTGTTTCGTGCGCGGCAACCTGGACGGCAAGGTGGTGCTCACCAGCTACGGCCGCTCCAGCGGCTTCTGCGTGGATCCCATCGAGAAGAAGCCCCTCAACCACTTCCTGCCCGGCACGCCCGTGCTCTCCTTCGGCACCGCCGGCTGCAATCTCGCCTGCAAGTTCTGCCAGAACTGGGACATGAGCAAGTCCCGCGACATGGACACGCTCATGGATCAGGCCAGCCCCGAGACCATCGCCCGCGCCGCCGAGCGCCTGGGCTGCCGCAGCGTGGCGTATACCTACAACGATCCCGTGATCTTCCATGAATACGCCATCGACGTGGCCAGGGCCTGCCGCGACCGCGGCATCAAGTCGGTAGCGGTGACCGCGGGCTATGTCTGCCCCGAACCGCGCAAGGAGTTCTATGCCCACATGGACGCCGCCAACGTGGACCTGAAGGCATTCACGGACGATTTCTACGTGCAATATACCGGCGCCCATCTGCAGCCCGTGCTCGACACCCTGATGTACATCAAACACGAGACCGGCGTCTGGCTGGAACTCACCACGCTGCTCATCCCCGGGCTCAACGACTCCGACGAGGAACTGGAGCGCATGACCCGCTGGGTGGTGGAGGCCCTCGGGCCGGACGTGCCCATGCATTTCACGGCCTTCCATCCCGACTGGAAGATGCGCGACATCCCGCCCACGCCGACGCAGACCCTGATCCGCGCCCGCCGCATCGCCATGCAGAACGGCGTGCGCTACGCCTACACCGGCAACGTGCACAACCTCGACGGCGACGGCACGCTATGCCATCACTGTGGGCGCAGGCTGATCCAGCGCGACTGGTACGTGATCACCGAATGGAACCTCACGCCCGACGGGCGCTGCCCCGACTGCGGCACGCCCTGCGCCGGGGTGTTCGGGCCGAGGGCGGGGGAGTGGGGCGCACGACGCCTGCCGGTGCGCCTGGCCGAATTCGACCACCCCTAGGGGCCCACACCGTGGGCGAATCGCCCGTTCCGACGGAGACCACCCCCGGCACCCATGAGGCTATAATGCCCGACTTCATCCGTCCGGCAAGTCGTCCATGACCGCACAAAACGTACGCATAGGCATCCTTACCGTATCCGACCGCGCCAGCCGCGGCGAATACAAGGACGAAGGCGGCCCGGCCATTCAGGCCGAGCTGGGCAAAATCCTGGCGACGCCCTGGGAACCCGTGACCCGCGTCATCCCCGATGAGCAGCCGCTCATCGAACAGACGCTCATCGAGCTGTGCGACGTGGAGAACTGCTGTCTGGTGGTGACCACCGGCGGCACCGGGCCTGCGCTGCGCGACGTGACCCCGGAGGCCACGGAGGCGGTGTGCGACAAGGTCCTGGACGGCTTCGGCGAACAGATGCGGGCCGTGTCGCTCAAGGTGGTGCCTACGGCCATACTCTCGCGCCAGATCGCCGGTGTGCGCGGCCGTTCGCTGATCATCAACCTGCCGGGCAAGCCTGCGGCCATCGCCGATTGCCTGTACGCCGTGTTTCCCGCGGTGCCGTACTGCATTGACCTCATCGAAGGCCCGTACCTGGAGACCAATCCCGAGGTCTGCCAGGCCTTCCGTCCCAAGCACGCGCGCAAGCCGGGGGCCTGAGCCATGCCCAACATCGACGAGGCTGTACAGGATCTGACCACCATCCGCGACTTCGTGCGCTGGGGCATGAGCCTGTTCAAGGCCGCCGGGCTGCATCACGGCCACGGCATGCCCGACGCGCAGGACGAGGCCGTTTATCTCGTATTGCACGCGCTGCACCTGCCGCCCGACCTGCACGCCAGCCATTTCGACGCGCGCCTGACCCGCAGTGAACGCCGCCAGGTGGCGGAACTGCTTGCCCGTCGGGTGCGCGAGCGCCTGCCGGCGCCCTATCTCACGGGCGAGGCCTGGTTCGCCGGGCTCCCGTTCTTCGTGGACCAGCGCGTGCTGGTGCCGCGCTCGCCCATCGCCGAACTCATCGAAAACCGCTTCGAACCCTGGGTGGATTCCGAACGGGTGGAGCGCATCCTCGACCTCTGCACCGGCAGCGGCTGCATCGCCGTGGCCTGCGCCATGGCCTTCCCGGGCGTGGCCGTGGACGGCAGCGACATTTCCAGCGATGCGCTCGCCGTGGCCGCGGTCAACGTGGAGCGCCATCAGGCCGACGACCAGGTGCGCCTGGTGCAGTCCGATCTGTTTTCGGAGTTGCAAGGCGAGCGCTATGACGTCATTGTGAGCAACCCGCCTTACGTGGACGCGGCGGACATGGCCGCCCTGCCGCCGGAGTTCCGGCACGAACCGGCGGGGGCGCTCGCCGCCGGCGAGGACGGGCTGGACCTGGTGCGCGTGATCCTGCGTGAGGCCGCCGACCACCTGACGCCTGAAGGCATCCTGGTGGTGGAAGTGGGCAACAGCGCGGCCGCGCTCGAGGAGGCGTATCCCGAAGTACCGTTCACCTGGCTCGAATTCGAGCGCGGCGAGGCGGAGGTGTTCCTGCTCACTGCGGAGCAGTTGCACCAGTACCGCGATGTGTTCGCTGCGGCCGCGTAACAGCCGCTCCTACAGGGAAAGGCGACAGGTTTTTTTACCACCGAGAACGATCCGGACCCTTCGCGGGTCTGTACAAAGGCAGGCCGCCAGCCCTGATGGGCGGCAACGAGGTGCAAAGCCGTGACCATGAACCAGACCATCGTCTTCGATGAAGCCTTGATCAAGCGCTACGACAAGTCCGGTCCGCGCTACACCTCCTATCCCACCGCGCCGCAGTTCCACGCCGGTTTCGGCGAGGCGGAGTACCTCGCCATCGCCAAGGCCACCAATGGCGAGAATCCCAAGCGTCCGCTGTCGCTGTATTTCCACATCCCCTTCTGCGACACGGTCTGCTACTACTGCGGCTGCAACAAGGTGGTCACCAAGGACCGCACTCGCAGCAGCCCGTACCTGGAGCGCCTGTTCAAGGAAATCGCCATGCAGGGCGCGCTGTTCGACAAGGACCGCACCGTCGATCAGCTGCACTGGGGCGGCGGCACGCCCACCTTCATCAGCCATGAGGAAATGACCGCCCTCATGGACACCACGCGCAAGCACTTCCGCCTGCGCGACGACGACACGGGCGAGTACTCCATCGAGATTGACCCGCGCGAGGTGAAGAAGGACACCATCGCCCTGCTGCGCTCGCTGGGCTTCAACCGCATGAGCCTGGGCGTGCAGGACTTCGACCCGCGCGTGCAGAAGGCGGTGAACCGCATTCAGAGCGAGGAAGAGACCATGTTCGCGCTGCAGTCGGCGCGCGACACCGGCTTCAAGTCCATTTCCATCGATCTGATCTACGGCCTGCCGTTCCAGAGCGTGGACAGCTTCGGCAAGACCCTGGACAAGATCCTCACCATCTCGCCCGATCGCCTGTCGGTGTTCAACTATGCGCACCTGCCGGAACTGTTCAAGCCGCAGCGCCGCATCAACGCCGACGAGCTGCCCTCGCCACAGGAGAAACTCAACATCCTGCACATGACCATCGAGAAGCTCACGGCGGCCGGCTACGTCTACATCGGTATGGATCACTTCGCCAAGCCCGGCGACGAACTGGCCGTGGCCCAGCGCGAAGGCACGCTGTACCGCAATTTCCAGGGCTACAGCACCCATGCCGATTGCGACCTCATCGGACTGGGCGCCACCTCCATCGGCCAGGTGGGGCGCAGCTATGCGCAAAACCTCAAGGAACTGGAGGAGTATTACGCCGCCATCGACGCCGGCAAGCTGGCGGTGTTCCGCGGCGTCGAACTCACCGACGACGACGTGCTGCGGCGCGAGGTGATCACCCAGCTCATCTGCCACTTCCATCTGGACAAGGCTGCGGTGGGCAAGCGCTTCGGCATCGATTTCGACACCTACTTCGCCGGCGAGCTGAAGGACCTGGAAGGCATGCAGGCCGACGGCCTGCTGACCCACACTGCCGACGCCATCGACGTGCAGCCCGTGGGCAAGCTGCTCATCCGCAACATCTGCATGACCTTCGATCGCTATCTGCGTGAGAAGCAGGGCCAGCGGTTCTCCAAGGTCATTTGAGGGTTGACGCCGGTTTAGCGCCCGTTCACATGGAAGTGCGGGATGAACCCTGTGGGAGCGAGCTTCCGCTCGCGATTGTCCCTGCCAGGCAGGAATCGCGAGCGGAAGCTCGCTCCCACAAACACACTCCACAACCACCTGAATTACCTATCCCCCGTGTTCCCCGTGTTCCCCGTGTCCCCCGTGGTTCCTGCTTTTCTCTTCTAGTGCAACCGCCAGGACTGCACCCGGTTCCTGCCCGTCTCCTTGGCGCGGTAGAGGGCGCGGTCGGCGTGGTCCATCAGTGCGTCGAACTCACCGTGGCGCGGGTCGAGGCTGGCGACACCCAGACTGACGGTTACCACCGGTGCGACCGATGAGCGCTCATGGGGGATGCGCAACCCGGCGATGGCCCGGCGCAGGCGTTCGGCGAGCCGCTCGGCGGATTCGAGTCCGGTTTCCGGCAGCAGCACGGCGAATTCTTCACCACCGACCCTTGCCACCACGTCACTGGGGCGCTGGATCTCGGCCGCCAGTTTCTGCGCCACCTGGCGCAGGCATTGATCGCCGCGCGGGTGGCCGTAGAGGTCGTTGTAGGACTTGAACAGATCCACGTCGACCATGATGAGCGACACCTGGTGGCCGTGGCGCCGCTCGCGCGGCCATTCCCGTTGCACGTAGTCCTTCAGGTAGCGCCGGTTCTTCAGCCCCGTGAGCGGATCGTGAAAGGTCAGGCTCTCCAGTTCCTTGTTGGCCTTCTCCAGTGAGGCCACGCTCTGCTTCAGGGCCTTCTCGGCGTTCTTCAACTCGGTGACGTCGGAGGCGACGCCCACCACCAGGTTGATGGCGCCGCGCCCGTCGAGCAGCGGAAAACCGCGATCGTGGATCCAACGCTCCGTACCGTCGGGACGGCGGATGCGGTATTCCATTTCCCATCCCCCGCTCCTGGGCTCGGTGATGGTGGCGAGCACCCGCTCGCGATCGTCCGGGTGGATGCCTTCCATCAGGTTGCGCGGGTCGGTATAGAGCGGGTCCCGGGGTCTTCCCCAGATCCTTTCATACGCCGGATTGACGTAAAGGAACTCGGCCATGTGAGGCGCACTCACCCACACCACGTCGTTGATGACCTCGGCCATGAGGCGGAAGCGTTCGCGCAGTACCCATTCCTGGCGCCGTTTTTCCGTGACATCGCTGATCACGCCGAAGATGCGGATGGGACGCCCGGTGGGATCGCGCTCCAGCTGGCCCTGCGCATGCAGGAAGCGCTCCTCGCCGTCGGCGCGTACGACACGGAACTCCGCATCATAGCTGCCTTCCCCGGTCAGCACGGCCTGTTGCGCGTGCTCCAGCAAGGGCGCGTCCTCCGGACGCACGAATTGCAGGAAGGAGGGGGCAGGTGTGTTCTGCGGCTCCAGGCCGAACAGCCGGAACGTCTGTGCCGACCAGGTGACGGTTTCATCCAGCAGGTTGAGGTGCCAATAGCCGATGCCGGCCAGGCGTTCGGCGCGCGTCATCAAGGCCTGATTGCGGCGCAGCTCGGTGACGCTGGCCAGCAGTTCCTCGTAGAGCTTGCGGCGTTCGCCTTCCGCGCGCAGGTGTTCGGTCATGTCGTGCGCGGTGGCGATGACGCCGAGCAACTCCCCTTGCGCGCTGCGGTGCACGGTGGCGTTGACGCGCGCAGGAATGATGCGCCCGTCGCGTGCAACGATGTCGAGTGGAAAGTCGTGCAGGCTGCCCTGCTCCAGCGTCTGCCGCAGGCCGCTCAAGGCCTGATCCACGTCCTTGCAGTATTTCGTGAAGTGGGTACCGAGCGACGCCTCGCGCGGATAGCCAAACAGGGTTTCGGCGGCGACGTTGACCTCCGTGATGCGGCCCAGGACATCCATGGCGATGAAGGCATCGGGAGTGGCCTCGAGCAGGCCGCGGGTGTAGGCGGCCGCATCGGCGAGGCCTTGGCGCGCCCTCACCTTGTCGGTGACGTCCGTGAGCAGAAACACCAATCCCTCCACATTGCCGCCGTCATCCCTGACCGGTTCCAGGGCCCAGTCCCAGTAGGTGATGCCGCGCTCCGGGTGTTCACGGTAGCGGAACGGCTTCTCGAGGATGGAGAAACGCTCGCCCGTTTCGAGCACGCGCCGGAAAATGGCCTCGTTTTCCTCGTTCGGGTAGAGCGCGAAGTGGTTCTTTCCCACCAAATCCTCCGGCCGGCGGCCGTCGGCGCGGGCATAGGCCTGATTCACCCATACGAAGTCGAAGGAGGTGTCCAGATAGGCGACCAGCACATGGATGCTGGAAAACACCTTCTCCAGGCTGGCGAGGATCTCTGTCGGATTCATGGAACCGATCGGTGTCTGCTGCGAGTATAGGCAGGGGCGGGGAGGACAACCGCGAGCCCTTCGGTTTGCCCGGACAACACCGCGCGGTAGAATTCCGGGGCCTCGCCTGCCCTGGAACCTTCGTGAGACGCTTCTTCGCCCTGACAACCTTCCTGCTGCTCGGCGCCTGCGCCAGCACCCCGGCGCCTGAACCGTACGCGCGGCTGCCGGTTGCCGGGCCGCTCTTCGTGCAGGCCGGTTCCCGCGCAGCGGATGTGATCCTTCCGGACGCTGCCCCGGCCGCCACGGAAACGGCACTTGCACCCGCGACGACGGCCGAGGCCGTCCTGCACGAAGCGGCCTCGCGCGCAGAGATCGCGCCTGCGGTGCGCGCCCGTCTGGTGGAGACCCTTCGGCAGTTCGGCACCGTGCGACTGGTGAACGCAGATGAGGCGGCGAGCCGCCTGCTGGTGGAAGCGGCGGAACTCGGCTTCGAACGCGGCCGTTACCTGCGGGACAGCCTGGCGCTGACGCTCGATCTGGGCGTGCGTTGGTTCCGGGGCGACGAGTTGATCGTCGCGCGATCGTTCAGCTATCGCAGCAGCGAGCGCCCTGCGCATACCTGGGATGCGGCCGCTACCACTGCGGTGCTCAAGTCGGCCTATTCCGAGCTGGGCGAGCACATCGCCGAGGAACTGCTCATGTCTGCCGGGCTTCCACGGGCCGTGGGCGACGCCTGTGGCCTGCAGGGGCTGGCGCCGAAGCGGCTGTACCGCCCGCAATTGGGGCCCACGCCCGGGGACTGGAACCGCTTCATCGTGCTCGACACGCACACGCCCACCCTGGACTGGGAGTCCTTTGCAGAACACGCGCGCCGCGCCGGCGCCGAGGCGGTGGGCGAGACCGCGCGCGAGGTGCGCTATGACCTGCGCCTGTGGCAGGTGCTGCCTGGCGCCGCGCCGCTCCTGGTGTACGAGCGGCAGGGGCTCACGGCCACGGAACACACCGTCGAAATGCCCCTGCGCGCCGCGACCAGATATTTCTGGAGCGTGCGCGCCCGCTTCATCGCGCCCGACGGCAGCACCCGCGTCACCACCTGGGCCCGGTTCCGGCTTCCCTACGCGGCGGTGAGCGCCAGCGCGGGCGTGGCAGGCACCGTGCGCGATCCCTGCCTTCTCGATTTCATCGCCGAGCCCAACTACTACCGTTTCGCCACGCCCGCCGAGACGCAATGAACACGCGACAGGGATCGCATCCGCACGCCGCTCATCGTACCGGTGATTGCCATGTTGCGGGCGCCGCATTACGGTAGAGCGCGTGTTGAAACGCCTGCTCTTCCTGTTGCTGATTGGTTGGCTGCTGCCCGCGGCGGCGGCCGACGGACCCATCGTCGACCTGCATTTCTTCTGGTCGCGCACCTGCCCCCATTGCCAGGAGGCGCAGCCGTTCGTGCATGACCTGCCCGCGCGCTACCCCTGGCTGCGGCTGCACGACTACGAACTCACCACCAATCGCGCCAACGTGCAGCGCTACGTGGACATGGCTGCCGCCCTCGGCCAGCAGGCCACCTCGGTGCCGGGCTTCATCTTCTGCGGGGAAATGCACGTGGGTTATGACTCGCCTGCGGGCATGGGCCGCTTCCTGGAGGAACGCCTGCTCGCCTGCCGCAACGCCATGGCCTCCGGCGTGGGGGGTGCGCCGGAGGCGCCACCCCAATCCGACGCTTCCGGCGCCGCGGTGACGCTGCCCGTGCTCGGCACCGTGGATGTGGCGAACTGGTCGCTGCCCCTGGTCACCCTGGTGATCGCCGGCCTGGATGCGTTCAATCCCTGCGCCTTTTTCGTGCTGCTGTTCCTGCTCAGCCTGCTCACCCACGAGCGCACCCGTACGCGCATGCTGATCATCGGCGGGGTATTCGTGCTGTTCTCCGGGCTGGTGTATTTCCTGCTGATGTCCGCCTGGCTCAACGTATTTCTCATCGCCGGCGAACTGCGCCTGGTGACCGTGGCCGCGGGGCTGCTGGCGGTGGGCATGGCCCTGGTCAATGTGAAGGACTACCTCTGGTTCAAGCGCGGCATTTCCCTGTCCATCCCCGAGAGCGCCAAGCCGCGGCTGTTCGAGCGCATGCGTCGTTTGCTGCGCGCCGACAGCTGGCCCGTCATGCTCACGGGCACCGTGACCCTCGCCATCGTGGCCAACAGCTACGAGGCCTTGTGCACAGCCGGCTTCCCCATGGTGTACACCCGCCTGCTGACATTGCAGGAACTGCCCACCTCCGGTTATTACGCCTATCTCGCGTTCTACAACGTGGTGTACGTCGTCCCGCTCATGCTCATCGTGCTCGGCTACGTCTACACCCTCGGCTCGCGCAAGCTGAGCGAACTGGAAGGGCGCGTGCTCAAGCTGGTCTCGGGCGTGATGATGCTGGGGCTGGGCGGCGTGCTCCTGTTCGCGCCGGAGGGCCTCAACAACCCGCTGCTCGCCTTCGCGCTGCTCTTCCTCGCCGTGTCCGCAGGCGCCGCCGCCTGGTGGCGGGAGCGCCGCGCCGGTAAGTGACGACGCGGAGGACGCGGAGGCGCGGAGGGCACGGAGAATTACTATTCGTCCCGGAGATTGTGCGATCTCGGTGTTCTCTGGGGCTCTGTGTTGAATTCTCCAGGGTCTTGCCGCGCGCGGTGAAGGCCGACACCGCCCGCCGCATGCCTCCTTTTCGCGTTCATTTGCGTCATTGCGTACTTCACCTCCGCGTTCTCCGCGCCTCCGCGTCCTCCGCGTGGTCGCATCCCCGTGTCACGTGCGCGCCCGCTATTCTTCTGCTAAACAGGCGCGGCCCGTGCAGGTTGGGCTGAGGAGGCGGCTTCATGAAAACCGTGATCGTGGGAGGCGTGGCCGGGGGTATGTCCACGGCCGCGCGGCTTCGGCGTCTGGATGAGTCCGCCGAGATCGTGGTGTACGAGCGCGATCCCTATGTGTCCTTCGCCAACTGCGGGCTGCCTTATCACATCAGCGGCCACATCGCCGATCGCAACAAGCTGTTCGTGGTCACGCCCAAGGACCTGGAGCGCACGCTCGCGCTGGCCATCCATGCCCAGCACGAGGTCACCGGCATCGACCGGGCGCGCAAGTGCGTGCGGGTGTTCGATCACGCCACGGGGCGCACCTTCGAGGACCATTACGACAAGCTGGTGCTCGCCCCCGGCGCCAGCCCCCTGCGGCCGCCCTTGCCCGGCGTGAATCATCCGCGCATCCACACCCTGCGCAACATCTCCGATATGGACGCCATCAAGGCCGACGTGGACAAGGGCGCGTTCAGTGCCGTGGTGGTGGGCGGCGGCTACATCGGCCTGGAAATGGCCGAGGCTTTGCGGCACCGCGGCGTGCGCGTGGATCTCATCGAGCGTTCCGACCAGCTCATGCAGAACCTGGATCCGGAGATGTCCCGTGACATCGCCTACCACATGGAGAGCTTCGGCGTGAACGTGCACCTGGGCGCCTCGGTGCGCGAATTCCGCGATGCGGACGGGCGCGTGGAGGTGGTACTGGGCGGCGGCGCGCGCCTCGTCACCGATCTCGTCCTGCTGGCCGTGGGGGTGCATCCGGAGAACGAACTGGCCAAGACCGCGGGTCTCAGCATCGGCATGCGCGGCGGCATCACAGTGGACGAGCACATGCGCACCTCCGACCCCGACATCTATGCGGTGGGCGACGCAGTGGAGGTGCGCGACGCCACCACGGGCGAGATGGCGGTGATCCCGCTGGCCGGGCTGGCCAACCGTCAGGGCCGCATCGCCGCCGATCACATCGCCGGCCGGCCGAGCGCCTTCCACGGCGCCTTGGGCACGTCGGTGATCAAGGTGTTCGAGATGACCGCCGGCGGGACCGGCGCCTCGGAGAAGGCCTTGCGTCGCGCCCACATGTCGTACACCAAGATCTACGTCCACCCCAACGGCCATGCGGGCTACTACCCCGACACCCATCCCATGCACCTCAAACTGCTGTTCACCCCCAAGGAGGGCCGGCTGCTGGGGGCGCAGGTGGTGGGTTTCGACGGCGTGGACAAGCACCTCGACGTGCTCGCCACGGCGCTGCGCGCCGGCATGACGGTGTATGACCTGGAAGGCCTCGAACTCGCCTACGCGCCGCCCTACGGCGCGGCCAAGGACCCGGTGAACATGGCCGGCTTCGTCGCCGCGAACGCCCTGCGCGGGGACGTGGACGTGTGGTATGCAGAGGAGTATCCGGACCTCCCGGACGACGCCCTGCTGGTGGACCTGCGCAGTGCGCGCGAGTACGCGGGCTGGCACATACCCAAGGCCATCAACATCCCCTTGGGCGAACTGCGCGATCGCCTGGCGGAACTGGAGCCGGAAAAGGGCAGGCCGCTCTATCTCTACTGCCTGAGCGGCTTCCGCAGCTATCTGGGCGCGCGCGTACTGCGCCAGCACGGCTTCGAACGGGTGAGCAACCTGAGCGGGGGCCTGAAGACCTTCATCGCCTTCCACCGCAATCCACTCACCTCGGCCCAGCCGGGCACACCGTTCGAGCCCCACGCCGAGGATCGCCTGGCCGAGAGCGGGCGCATCCCCGTGGCATGAACGCTGTCGAGCCGGAGGCCCCGGCTAGTCTTATGGAAGACGACCCAATCATGGGAGGTCACCATGGACATCCAGGACATCTCGCGCACGCTTCACGACGGGCTGGAGCATTGCGACGTGAGCAAGATCATGTCGCTGTACGACGACAGCGCCGAAC
The DNA here is from genome assembly GCA_050179875.1 of Thiohalomonadaceae bacterium. Classification (GTDB taxonomy): domain Bacteria; phylum Pseudomonadota; class Gammaproteobacteria; order Thiohalomonadales; family Thiohalomonadaceae; genus JALOAT01. Next base: position 2,487 of record JBFXES010000070.1, on the reverse strand, counting down.
TGCGGCTCATCGATCACAACCACCCGCCCAGCTCGCCCCGCATCCTCTCCGGCAAGCAGGCCATTTCCGACTACTTCAGCGACGTGCTGAGCCGCCCGCTGAAGCACAAGGTGGAAGACGAGGTCATGGGCGACAGCCACATGGCCTACACCGAGAGCTGCGAATACCCCGACGGCTCCAGGGTGTTCACGTCCTCCATGCTGACCCTGAAGGACGGCAGGATCGTGAAGGAAGTGGACGTGCAGGCCTGGGACGAGGTCGCTCCGTCTTGAGGCGTTGAAAGGCATTAACACGGGGGACACGGGGGACACGGGGAAGATCTGTTTCTTCTTGTAGGAGCGGCCTCAGGCCGCGACTTGCCTTCCAAGCCGCGCGTCGCCGCCTGAGGCCGTTCCCACACGAGGAATGGATTTCCCCCGTGTCCCCCGTGGTTAAGGCTTGTTTCCTCCCCCGCGCGCAGGCAGGCGGAAACCGCTACAATGCCGCCCCATGTCTGGAAACTCCATCGGAAAGCTGTTTACCGTCACCACCTTCGGCGAGAGCCACGGGCCGGCGCTGGGCGCCATCGTGGACGGTTGCCCGCCGGGGCTGGAGATCACCGAGGCCGAACTGCAGGTCGACCTGGACCGGCGCAAGCCCGGCACCTCGCGTCACACCACCCAGCGGCGCGAACCCGACCAGGTGAAGATCCTTTCCGGCGTGTTCGAAGGCCGCACCACCGGCACGCCCATCGGCCTGCTCATCGAGAATACGGACCAGCGTTCCAAGGACTACTCGTCCATCGCGAACACCTTCCGTCCCGGGCATGCCGACTACACCTACCAGCAGAAATACGGGCTGCGCGACTACCGCGGCGGCGGCCGTTCCTCGGCCCGCGAGACCGCCATGCGCGTGGCCGCCGGCGCCATCGCCCGCAAGTGGCTGCGCGGGCAGGGCATCGAAATCCGCGGTTACTTGGCCCAGCTCGGTCCCATCGCACTGACCCTGAAAGACTGGGACGCCGTCTACCGGAACCCCTTCTTCAGCCCGGACCCCGATGCCGTGCCCGAACTGGAGGCCTACATGGACGCCCTGCGCAAGGAGGGTGATTCCGTGGGCGCGCGGGTCAACGTGGTGGCCACCGGCGTGCCGCCGGGGCTGGGCGAGCCGGTGTTCGACCGCCTGGACGCCGACCTGGCCCACGCCCTTATGGGCATCAATGCGGTCAAGGGCGTGGAGATCGGTGACGGTTTCGGCGTGGTCAACCAGAAGGGCACCCGGCATCGCGACGAGATCACCCCGCAGGGCTTTCTGTCCAATCACGCCGGCGGCGTGCTGGGCGGCATCTCCAGCGGCCAGGACATCGTCTGTTCCATCGCCCTCAAGCCCACCTCCAGCCTGCGCATCCCCGGCCGCAGCGTGAACCTGGCCGGGGAACCGGTGGAGGTGGTCACCGAAGGCCGCCACGACCCCTGCGTGGGGATCCGCGCCACGCCCATCGCCGAGGCCATGGTGGCCATCGTGCTCATGGACCACTTCCTGCGCCACCGCGCCCAGAACGCCGACGTGCGTTCGGCCACGCCGCGAATTCCTGCCGGGGGATAATGGGCTTCGGCCGGGCAGGCGGGCGGTTTGCGGGTTGAGCCCTTCGTCCCCGACAGGCTTTCGAAGTCGACCCGGAGCTGTCTGGATCCCCTCACCCTGTCCCTCTCCCGGAGGGAGAGGGGACGTTCAAATCGCCTGCTGCACTGTTCCGGACCTCTCACCTCTTGCCCCCCGTTCTCCCCGGGAGAGGGTTGGGGTGAGGGGATCAAACAACACCACAGTGAATCACGCCTCACGCGATCCGAGGCCGAAGGAGCACGATCCGAAACACCATGCCCTATTGGCGCCTCTCCAGTTTTTATCTCTTCTACTTCGCCAGCCTCGGCGCGCTGCTGCCCTATTGGTCGCTCTACCTCCAGCAACGCGGTTTCAGTGCCCTCGAGATCGGCGAACTGATGGCCGTGCTCATGGCCACGCGCATCGTGGCCCCCAACCTGTGGGGCTGGCTCGGGGATCGTACGGGCCGGCGCATGACGGTGGTCAGGCTGGGTGCCTTGCTCGCCATGCTGAGCTTCGCCGGCGTGTTCCTGGCGCGGGGGTACTGGGACCTGGCCCTGGTGATGTTCGCCTTCAGTTTTTTCTGGAACGCGGTGCTGCCCCAGTTCGAGACCAACACCCTGGTGCACCTGGGCGACCAGCACCACCGCTACAGTCAGGTCCGCCTGTGGGGGTCCATCGGCTTCATCCTGGCCGTGGTGGGGCTCGGGGTCTTGTTCGACGTGACGGGGCCGGCGCTGCTGCCCGCGGTATTGCTGTCCATGTTCGGCGCCATCTGGGCGGCCAGTCGCACCGTGCCGGACTCGGGCATCGCGCGGACCAGTAATGGCGAACGGCCCATCGGCGAGGTGCTCCGCCGCCCGGACGTGATCGCCATGCTGGTGGCCTGCCTGCTCATGCAGGCCA
>JBFXES010000069.1:0-14092 GCA_050179875.1 Thiohalomonadaceae bacterium | reverse complement strand
TAACAGCGAAATCGACGTTGTCGGAGAGCACGAAGCCGAGCGGGCCCGCGGCCAGGTTGTCCCGCACCACCAGGTCCTCCGTGGTGCCTTCCGGCAGGCGGATCTCCAGTTGGAAGTGCTTGTGCGCGCCGACGGCCGGCACCAGGGAAGGATCCAGATCGCTCTTGTCGAACACCACGGCGGGCACGGTGACGCTGGCCTGGGTGCTCGCCTCGTAATCGTTGACGGCGTCGCCCGCCGGCGGCAGCGCGCCGTTGCGCATGCCGGTGACGCTGCCGTCGGCGCCGATGCTGCCGCTCGTGTTCAGCGCCGTGCTGCCGCCCGGCAGCGAGGTCCAGCTGGCCTGCACGGTGTTGCCCAGAATCTCCTGCGGCTGCGCGGGCGTGTCCACGCGCACCTTGAAGCTGAAGCTGCGGGTCTCGCCGGGGGCGATGGCGAAGTCCGGATTGGCGGGATTCCAGCGGAAAACGGGGCGGTTCGGACCGAAGGTGGTGGTGTCCACCACGTCCGGGGGATCGAGCCCGCCCACGCTCCCCAGGAAGGTGAGATTGCGCACCGCCGCCAGGTCGTCCAGCACGCGCAGGTTGTAGGCGGCGGCGCTGCCCGTGTTGGTGGCCGTGACGGTCACGGTGAGTTCGTCGGCGGCGTCGGCCGCGGCGACATCGAAGGCCTTGGTGAGGGCGATGCGCGGTTCCTTCACCACCAGGTCCACGCGACCGAATTGCAGGGTCACCGTGGCGCCCGTCTCGTCCACGTACTCGGCCTGCACCGTAGTGGCGTTGCCGCCGTTGCCAATGACGACGCCGTCGTTGGTGTAGACGGTATTTTCCACACGGGCGATGAAACGCACCGCGAAGCGGTAGTACTCGTCGCCGCTGTCCTTGTTGGTGATCTCCTGATCGCCGAACTGCCACTGCACCAGCCCGTCGCTGCAGGTGGGCGTGAATACCCCGCCCGGGGAAAACTGGGCCAGGGCGTGCGGACCGCCGGGCCCCAGATCCACCACCGGCGCTTCTGTGCAACGCAGGCCCTGGGGCAGATGATCGGTGATGCTGAAGTCGCGCAGCTTGGCCACGGGCAGCCAGGTGACCAGTTCGTACTCCACTTCCTCGCCCACCGCCACCGGGTGCGGCCTGTCGGGCAGCGGCGTGTGTGCCGGGGTGTTGGCCACGCGCACGATCTGCTTGGGTTCCACCTGCACCGGCACCATGGATGAGCGCACCCAGGCGCTGTCGGTGTAGGCGCGCGCGCCGCCGATGTCGCCCGTGGGTCGTGTCGGCGTGCTCTGGTTGCCGTACTCGTCAGGCAGGCTGTCGTAGGACACGCTTACGGTGTGTTCCAGCCACTGGCCGGGCGCCACTTCCGGGTAGGGCTTGACGCGGTAATACAGCGCGACGCTCTCTCCCGCCGCGACGCGCTTGAGCGGTGCACTGTGGTCGTGGTGGTAGGTGATGCTGGCCTGCTCGCCGCGCACGCCGAACACGTTGTTGGCGATGGTGCCCTCCAGGGGGTCGGCGCCGTCGCTCACCCCATCACCGTCGTTGTCGAACCCGTCACCGGTGAACGGGATGACGTATTCGAGGCCGGTGGGATCGAGCATGACCGTGGCCACCAGGTCATAGGCGGGCGCGCGCGCCACGCCGCCCGACGCGGCCTGGTTGGTGAGCACGATGCGGTAGAGGTATTCGTCGTAGGCGTCGCCGAGGGCGGCGCCCGTGGCGAGGGCATGGAAGTCCGCGTCACTGCAAGTGCCGCCGCTGCGCGTCAGATTGCACACCTCGTGCTCGATGAGGATCTGCGGCTCGGTGACGGTGAGATCCACGCGCCGCACCGACTGCTGCGGGTAGCCGACTGTGCCGGGTCCGAGCAGATAGATCTCCTCCTCGCCCTCCGTGTTGGCGAACACCGCCTCGAAGGTGGAGTTGAGGATGTTGCGGCTCTGCGCCGCGTGCACGTTCGGCGCTGCGCGCGTGTCGATGGCGTTGTTCAGCAGGCGCGTGGTGACGTCCACCTTGAACCACTCGTCCTTCTGGGTGATGCGCTCCGCAGGCACCGCCTGGTTGAAGGTCCAGTCCACCGATGTGGCGTCCAGGAGATTGAGCCCGGGCGGATTCAGGCTCACGCCGCGAATGGCGCCGGTGCTCTGCACGTAGGGATCGCTGGAGGCGATGTAGCGCTGGCTGCTCGCCTGTCCGCCCGCGGGCAGTTCGTCCACCACCTGGATCTTCTGCACGGCGATGTAGGTGAAACCCGGGGTCTGGAAGCCGAACCAGCCGCCGGTGTCGATGTGGAACGAGCACTCTTCGCCGATCTGCACGAAGCGATCGGGCAGCGCGGGCGGCGGCACGTTCTCCTCGGTGCAGTGCCCGAGCTGGGACTTGAGCAGGTTGAAGCCGATGACGCGGGCGCGGATACCGTCCAGGGAGTAGTTGTTGGCGCGATCGGTCACGCCGTCGGCGCGCGGCGTGGGCGCAGGGAACCACAAGGGCGTGCCGTCGCTCAGCGTGATTTCGCCCACCACGTCCGCGCGGAAGGTGAGATCGTCCGCGGCCAGTGCCGCCGGATCCGTGCTCTTCACCACCTGGAACGGGAACGAGCGGGTCTGCCCCGGCGCCACCGGGCTGCCCGTGCAGCGGTACACCGTGGCATTGGCCGGAATGGGCGCGGGCTCGCGCCATACGGCCAGCGGCGGCGGGTTGCTGGTGACGCTGCAACCGGCGGGTGCGCTGATGACCGACATGGTGACGCCGAAGCTCACGAAGGTCGCATAGTCCGCCGCGTCGTGGCCGCCACGGTTGGTCAGTTGCACCGTGAGCGGCAGCGGCTGGGCCGGATTGTTGGTGAGGATGAACACCAGCTCGCTGCCGCTGATGTCCACGTCCAGGTCCTCGGGTCTGGCCGTGAAGCTGTCGGTCCAGTTCTGGTTCCTCACCTCACTGGTGCAGAACTGCTCGTACCAGATGTCCACGCGGTTTTGCAGGCTGATGGTGGCGGCGGGATCGGTATTGGGCGGGTCGCTGTTCGGCGCCTCCGCGCGCACATCCAGATCAGCCGTCTTGTCGTGGTAGGCGGTATCCACCAGCACGATGGGAAAACTCACCGTGATCTGATCGCCGCGCCGCAGCAGGTTGTGCTGATCATCCCCGGGGTTCGCGGGATCCACCTGATTGCGGGTGGAGCTCCACAGGGTGAACTCGGGCGCCGTGTTGGCCAGGCGCACCGCGGGGACGGAGTTGCCGCCATCGAGGGATCCCGGAGCCGGATTGGTCCATGTGATGCGATTGACCATGCCGGGATAGTTGGCATACGCAGGCGCCACCGTGAGCGCGCGCGTGGCGTAATAGCCGCTCGTCACGCCGCTCCATGCGGCCGGCGGCGTGGTATCCGTCCACCAGGTGGGATCGATCACGTACTGCGGCGGCAGGATGTCGCGCAGCCGGATGTTCTTCACCGTGCCGCCGGTGTTGTTGGTGATGCGCAAGGTCACCATACCCTTGCTGCCCGCCGGTTGCGACGTGTTGGTGCCGGTGATCTGACGCTGTACGGTCAGCCCGCTGTTCACGAAGGTGCTGAGCGTTGCCGAGTCCGAGGTCGTGAACGAGGGCGTGGAGCCGTTGTTGCTCGCCGGGGTGCTGATGCCGCCGTCGGGATTGTCCACTTCGCAGCCCCATTCGAGGCCTTGCGCGGTGTTGCTGCGGTTGACGCAGGAATTGGTGATCTTGCCGACCAGATACACATAGGCGTTGCCTCCCTCCGGGGCATCGAGTAACGCGCCGGCCGGCGGATCGCCGAACGGCGGGTCGAGGCGGAAATCGTTGATGGACGTGGTAGGCCCCACCTGCACGCAGGGCGAGCCGCCGGGCGCCACGCCGTTGTTGTTGGCCACGGTGACTGCGCTGGCGTCCGTGGGGCAGGCGTAGTTGATGAGGTAGTTCCCGGACGCCATCACGTCGCTGATGATGATGTCCTGCATGGGCGCCGCGCCGCTGTTGTTGATCTGGATGCGCCAGATCACGTCGTCATCGGTGTTGCCGTACACCGGATCGGAGTAGCCGCCCTGGGCCGCGTCGATGTTGCGTCCGAGCTTGGTCACCCGCGGAACCGGCTGCTGGATGGGCAGTTCCACCAGCGGCGTGTTCACCGTCTGCACGCTTCCCGAGCAGGACGAGCGGTAACTGAGGCTGGCGCGGATGTTGCGATCCGCCCAGATCAGCCCCTCCTGAGTCAGGCCGCTGTGGCGTTCCACCTCGAAGAGGATTTCCAGGCTGGTGTGGCGATTCGACTGGCTGGGATTGCTCGGCCCCGGCAGCACGAAGCTGCCGAACGACCAGGTGAGCACCGAGCCGTTGGTGCCGCTCACCGCCGGTTCGAACGGCGCCGGATCGGCCACGTAGGTGCCGTTGAACTGGGTGCTGCCGGGCACATAGGTCAGGCCCGAACTGCGCAGGTTTTCGACGACGGTGAGATTGGTGAGATCGACGCCGAGAGGATTGGTGACGACCAGGCGCACCTGCCCCCGGCCGCAGAGCTCACAGAAGCTGACGGACAGGTCGTGACGAATGAATTCCACGCCGGCGTCGGGCGTGCAACTGCCCGGCCACGCACCCGTCGCTTCCATCGGCAGGACGAGCGCGGCGCACACAAGCAATCCATGGATCGCCCGCATCAGAGAGCGTGCTACTGCCAGGATCGACCGCATCGAATGGAAGGAGGATTTCTAATTCTGGTTAGGAAGCATGATTCTAGGAAAAACTGCTGGGAACAAACGTGAAACGAAACCCAAAAGCGACTGATGCGTAAAACGAAATGTTCTTTCGTTCCTTTGCTTCTTGCTCGTCCGCTCCCCTTCCCCGCCCGAGGACCGCTCTGGGCGGTCCTCTGACGGATTTTTCCTACGTCGCCGGCAGGAAGTCGATGGGATACAGGATGGTTACCTTGGGCACGTGCTCCTTCGGCCCGAAATTGAAACGGCTCACACGCGCGACCACCTCGTCGATCAGCGGCTTCGATTGGAGATCGGTGGACTCCACCTTGCACAGGGACACCGAACCGTCCGGCTCGATGGTGATTCTCAGCACCATCTTGCCGCGCAGGGTGGGATCGTTGCGCAGCTCGCGGTTGTAGATGCGATACAACGCCGCCTTGTAGCGGTCGAACACGATCTGGATCTCTTCATCCGTGCGCGACGGCCCCGGTCCGCTGCTGAGCGGCCGGTCGGAATCGCCCGCTTCCGTGCCAATCGAACTCTCCACCCGGGCGAATTGCAGCCCGCTCCCCTGGTTGCCGGTGTTGCCCATGCCACGACTGAGGCTGGACGTGCTGATGCCGCCGCTGCCGCCCTGCGCCTGCGCCACGATGAGCGAGCGTTCCGCACTCGCGCCCGTGGCCTTGCGGCCCTTGTCGCTGATGCGCGCGTCGCTGCCCAGTTTGGGCGCGCCGACGTCCTCCATGAGATCGGAAAAGCTGTTCTTGAAGGCAAGCAGGCCCGAGCTCTCGGCCTTCTTGCGCGCCACCTGCGTTTCCGCTGCGGTCGGCGTCTCCTTCTGCGGCAGCTTCTCGTCCTTCTGCTCGGGCTTGGGCTGCTCGCGCGGTTCCACCGGCTTGGGCGGTTCTTTCTTCACCAGTCGCGCCAGGCGCTCGGGGATCTCCACCACCTGGCTCTTCGGCGGGGGCGTCACCGTCCAGTACGTGACGAGCATGGCCACACCCACGCACAGGACCAGGGTTGCCAGCAGCGACTTGCGGAACCGCCATTCGTCCTCGCCGTTGCGCGTCCATGGCATGACCATGGGCCGGTATGGCGGCTCCACGTACTCGCGTTCGATGGCGAATTCGTATTTGGCCCGTTCCTCCTGCTCCTGCACCCTGGCAAGTTCGTCGTAGAGCTGCTGCAGGTTGTCCTGCTCGCGCAGCAGCTCGCCATCGATGCGCGCGCGCTCCTGTTCGAGTTCGTCCAGTTCCTGCTGAAATCCGTAAATGCCCTGACGGACCTGCGCCAGGTGTTCGGCCGGATCGTTCGCGGCCTTCAGCTCGCCCCAGAAGAGGTCGGCGGCACCCAGTTCGTGCAGCCGTTCGAGCGAGGTGCAGATGTTCTTCAGCAGCGCATACTGCTGTCCGTCGGCGAGCAGGCGCTGGAGCGCGGCATCGGCCTCGCTGCGCTTCACTTCCAGCGCCCCGACCTTCTCCCGCGTGCGCGCGACCTCGTCGAGGATCAGCTGCTGTTCTTCGGAAACGGCGAAGTTCTGCATGGTCAGCCCTGATGCGCCTTCTGATTGACCGCCAGCGAGATCTTCGTGTAGCCGGAGCCGGTACAGGTAGCCATGAGTTTCTTCAGCACCTTGAACGGGATCTCCTTGTCCGCAAGGATGGTGACCTCCTTGCTCTCGGCGATGGCCTGGGTGTTGATGCCGATGGCGCTGTCCTTCAGTTCCTTAAGCCGCGCCCTCACCGGCTCGATGAGTTCGCTTTGCGAGGCGAGCACGTCCGCGGTCGCGACCACGGGCGTGCCCTGCACCAGCACCTGCTCGGCACTCACCATCATGATCACGGTCTGCCGCGGCTTGGATTCCACCACGGAGTCCGGCAGGGTGATTTCGTCGGGCGGCTCGATCACCTCCGTCGCGGACTGATTCACCAGCAGGAAGAACACCAGGATGGTGAACACGTCCATGAGCGACGTCAGGTTGAGGCCGCCCGCCCTGTGTTTCTTCGCGCGCGCCATGCGCTTCAGGCGTCGTGTGTTCTTCATGGCGCGTCGCCTATGGAAAGTGAGGGAAACAGGGACAGCTTCTGCACTTCCGTGCTCCCCTCCGTCTTCACTTCGGCCAGCTTCACCGCATCCATCACGTGAATCAGGTCCTCGTAGGCGATGTCCGGCTCGATGAGGATGGTGGCATCCTCCTTGTCCGGGTACTTGCCTTTCAAATCCAGGAGAAAGCGCGACAGCGCCGCAAGGTCATACGCGTCCTCGCGCCTGGCGAGCGTCTTCACCACCTTGTTGCCCTCGATGACCTCCAGCGCCTTCTCACGCACCACCACTTCGATGATCACCTTCGGCTTGTCGGGCGTTGACCCGCCGGCCGCCGCCTCAGGGAGATCCAGCTCCTGTATGGTGATGCGCGAGAACACCGCCGTGACGAGCAGGAAGGGGATCAGCACCACCATCAGGTTCAGGAAGGTGGTGATGTCCAGCTCGGGGGTTTCCCTGCTGCGTTTGTAATGGTGTGCCCTGCCCATGCCTGTTCCCTGACACTCAGGCCGCGGCCTTCACGGTTTCGTATTGCCGCTTGGCCGTGCCGGAGATGATGTTCAGGGTCTTCACGGACGCCATTTCCAGGCTGTCAATGATCTCACCGGTACGCGCCACGATGTAGGCGTGGGCGATCAGCAGCGGAATGGCCACCACCAGCCCGAGCGCCGTGGTGTTCATGGCCACCGAGATACTCGCCGACAACAGGTCGGCCTTTTCCGCCGGGTTGGCGTTGGCCACGGCGTTGAACGCGTCGATGAGGCCGAGAATGGTGCCAAGAAGACCGAGCAGCGTGGCGATGTTGGAAAACAGGGCGATGTAACCCGTGCGCTTCTCCAGTTGCGGGATGATCTCCATCATGCCCTCCTCCATGGCGATCTCGATGTCCTCGCGCCGCCGCACCGTGCCCTGACGAGCCAGCCCCAGGCTGAGCAGTTGGCTGATGGTCGACTTGTCGTTTTCAGTGAGTTGACGCGCCTGGTCGAAGTCGCCCGCCGCGAGCACGGGATGCAGCTTGTCCCACATCCTGCGGTTGGCGTTTCTCACCATGAAGAGCTTGATGAAACGCTCCACCACGATGGCGGACCCGATGGCGCCGACGACCAGGATGGGATACATCCAGATTCCGCCGTCGCGGACGAAAGTGACAATGGTGTCGATGATGCTCATGCCAGTCCTCGTTGCTCTAGGTTCATGGATTGCTCAGTTCGTAGTAACGCAGTTCGCGCATGAATACCTCCTTGTCCACGGGCACGAGCCCGTCGTCGAGGAGATGGGACGTCAATTCGGAATCGTTGCCCACGTCGGACCCCTTCCAGGGCACGATCACCAGCGACTTGGGCGTTTCGTTGTTGCCGACAATGGAAATGCCGGAAAGGGCCTTCGGTTCGTCTTCCTGCGCCGCCTGCGCACTCGCCGTTACGACGCAGAGCGCGGCCATGGCAAGACCGATGCGCGCGTTGCGAAGGCTCATTGCGCGGCCCTCCTGTTCGCCAGATCCGCCATCCAGACCGTGACCGACTTGTCGTCGGGAGCGGCCTCGCTGTAGCGGCTGTAGTGCTCGTAGGCGCAGTCCAGGTCGCCCAGGTACAGATCGCAGAGGATGCCCAGGTTCTTGCGCGCCGGGAGGTAGTCCGGGTATTTGCCGAGCACCCGCTCGTAGGCGGCGCGCGCCTCCGCGAAGCGCCCGCTGCGGCGCAGCACCAGGCCGAGCTCGTTGTTGGCGGCGGGATGGTCGGGATTGATCGCCAGCGCCTTTTTGAGCGCCTCCTCGGCGGCTTCCAGCTTGTCCACGTGGCGGTAGGCGATGGCGAGATTGATGAACGGCGCCGTGTTGTACTGCCCCTGCGGATGCCGCGTGATGGCCGTGAGCAGCGCGATGCCCTGCTCGTGCTCGCCCGCGCGCAGATGCGCCAGGGCCTTGTCGAAATCGTCCTGCAGATCGCCGCCGAGCTTTCCGTCCTCGCGAATGGCGTAACTCTCGCCCCCTGCCCGCTCGCCGCCGCCCGGCCGGGGCGCGTTGCCGGCGCAACCGGCGAGCACGGCCGCCAGGAGCACGAACGCGGCCGCGAGGCGCGCGCGCGATGCGCCATGGTTTCGAGGTGTCCTTGCCATGGAACTCACCGTCAGACCCCCGCCAACCTGCCGTCACCGTGAACGGCGCCGTCCTGCACCGGGGCCGCGGGCGCCTCCGCGGCCTGCATGTCCGCGGTCTTCGCCGGCTGACGCACGATGTCGTAGCGGTAGACCTCGATCTCCTCGAGATAACCACTGCTCTCTTCCGCCCGCGCATAACGCGCCGGCATGAGCATCGCCAGTTGCGCGAGGCTGTTGTCGATCCAGCGGTTGTAAATGCCGCCGGCGAGGAGTTCCAGGTTCTTCCGGTGTACCGCGATGGCCTTTTCCTCGAACGGGAAGGCCTGCTCCTCCAGGGCCAGCTCGTATTGCTCCAGTTCCAGCGCGTTCAGGTTGTCCGGGCGCTCCGAACCCATGAGCGCCTTGCTGAAATGCAGGTAGATCTCCGCGATGTAATAGGTGGCCGCCGCCGTGCTCTCGGCGACCTCGTAGTCCGTGAGCTTGCCGAAGGCGTCGAGCGCCTTCTTCATGGCCGCCTTCTTGCGTTGCAGGTTCTTCTGGAACGGCTTGGTGAGCTTGATGGCGGTCAGCTCGGCGTAAAGCGGCTCCGTCAGGACCAGCGCCGAGGTGGCGGCGAGATAACGGGTGCGTTCGGTGCGCTCACGTCCGGCGCGCGCATCCGCGTCCACGATCTGGCGCAGTTCCCGATGCCAGGCCGCCTGATCGCCCCGGTCCCGGTACACGGCGGCGAGCCGGTGCCGGGCCTCCACCGCGGGTTCCAGGGGCCTGGGGAACAGGCGCAGGTAACGTTCATAGACCTTGACGGCGCCCTCAGACTTGCCGTCCTGCTGGTAGAGGTCTGCGGCAATGAGCAGGGCGCCGCGGCGCACCTCCTCGTCCTTCGACTCAGCCTCGATGCGCTCGTACTCGGCGGCGGCGAGCCCCAGCTTGCCGGCCTCCTTGTACACGTAGGCGATCTTCTTGGTGACCTCCGGCTGGAGACCGTGGCCCTTGTAGTTGCGGCGAAACGCCTGCAACACCTCGGCCGCCCTGTCCCAGGCCTGCAACTGGATCAGCGCGGCAGCCCCGTCGAATTCGGCGGTGGGACGGATCTTCGAGGCGGGCGCATGCTCGGCGATGCGCAGGTAATGGGCAGCGGCCGTGGCATGATCGCCGGCCTGCGTGGCCTGCTCGCCCTGCTTGTAGATGGAGGCGGCGAGATTCTCGACCAGCCCTTCGCGGCCGGCATCCTTCGCGGGCGTGCGTTGCAGCACGTTGGCATAGGCCTGCTCCGCGTCGGCGAAGCGGTCGAGGTCGAAGGACGCGTGGGCCACCACCAGCCAGGCCGCGCGTAGGATATCCGGTTCCGCACCCGGATAATGCTCGATCACGCGCCGGCCGGTGGCGGCGGCGAGGGTGTGGTCCTTCAGGCGGTACAGGTCCTCGGCGGCGCCGGTCAGCACCACGGCGGCCTTTTCATGGGACGGGAAGGCTTCGGCAAAGTGCAGGGACGAACGCACCACCTCGCGACGCGCGGCGTTGCTCTCGGTCTTCCCCGTATTCAGTTGTTCGCGGTAGGCGTACACCGCCGCGTAGCCTGCGGCCGCCGCCTTCTCGTGCGCGGGATAGCCATAGGCGACGCGTTCGTACTCCACGGCTGCGGGCGCGTAGTCCTTGTTCTCCAGCAACAGGTCGGCCATCTGGTAATGGATGGGCGGCGAATCGCTGTCGGTCGGGAAGGAATCCAGGTATTCGCGGTACCAGGTGAGGGCCTCGCGGAAGTTTTCCTCCCGCTCCCGGACCTTGCGCTTGTCCTGGTACAGCGCGTGGTAGTGGTTGGCCAGTTCCTTCAGGTTCTGCTTCAGATAACCGAGCACTTCCGGATAGGCGGCCACCTGGAAGTGCTTCCAGTAATCCGACTTGAGTCCGTACTTGCGCGCGAAGGCCTTGTTGGAATCCACCACCAGCTTGGGGAACCCGCCTTCCTTGTAGATCTCGATGATGCGCATGTCGAAGCGGGGCGAGGCCTTGTGGAACGGATGCAGGCGCACGAAGCTGTCGTAGGCGAGCGCGGCGTCGTTGTAGCGGCGCTTCTCCAGGTAGTGCTCGCCGAGGTTGCTGTAGACGTTTTCTTCGTACGCACGGGTGCCGTAGCGGTCGAAATAGGCGCCGACGGCATCCGCGCCGCCGAGATAGGAGAAGGCGAAGCTGACCACACGGAAGGTGTCGTCGATGCGCTTCTTCTCGATGTCGTCCGTGATGTTCTGGAAGTCGGTGCCGGAGGCCACCTTGTGATCCAGCAGGGCCATGAACCGGTGCAGGCTGTCCTCGTAGAGTTCCTGCTTGTAGAAGGACCAGCCCAGCTTGTAGAGCGCCAGTTCATGGAACGAGGAACCCGGGCCCATGTCCACCACCACCTGATAGGCCTCTTCCGCGTCCAGGAAGCGCTTGCGGGTGAAGAAATACTCGCCGCGCCGGAACTGCACCTCGTCCACGTAGCGCGATTGCGGGTATTCGGCCACCAGCCGGTTCATCACCTTCATGGCCTCTTCCACCTCGCCCAGTTCCTCATAGGCGCGGGCCATCTGGTACAGCACCTGGTCGTTGCGCTCGTACAGCGGGTATTTGGCGAGCAGCTTCTGGTACAGCGCGATGGCCTCCCGGGCATCGGCCTCCTGCGCATCGGCGGCCTCGGGATGCAGCGGCTCCGCAGGCGCGCTCTGCGCCGCCACGGTGCTCGCGGCGGTGGCGCGCCGTTCGAAGTCCTGTTCCGACTCACGCGCCTCGTCCCGGCCCACAGGCACGGCCGTCGTCGTCGCCACCGGAACAGCCAGCGGCGCCGCGAATTTCTCGCCGGCCGCACTCGTCGCCGCGGGCAGCGGCGACGCGGTTTTCTCGTTGGCGGCGCCGGCCCGCACAGTGGCGGCGCCAGCTTGCACCAGGCCGTATTCCTTTTCGATCTTGAGGTCGGCCAGGCGGCGGATCGCCTCAGGCGTCATGGCCGATTCCGGCGTCGCCTCCAGGAAACGCCGGTAGCTGGCGATGGCCTTCTCGATGCCGCCCTCGATCCGGGCTTCCTCGATCTCGATCTTCATGTGGCGCAGTTGCGCCAGGGTGTCGCGGCCGCCCAGCGACGAGCACCCGGCGAGCAGCGGGAGCAGTGCGAGAACCATGCCTGGACGCGCCTTCATTGCGCCACCCTCTCCGCTTCCTGCTTGCGGCTGGCGCGGTCGTAGCTGTCGGCCAGCGCGAAACGCGCCTTCACCTGCTGCTCTTCCAGGCGCGCGCGACGCCGGTCCAACTCCTCAACCGCCATGGCCTCCAGCAGGCTGCCCTGGCGCGCCATGAGCCGGGTGATCTTTTCGTTGGCGTCGCGGCTGCGGATGCGCAACTGACGCAGGGTGTCGTCGTAGCCCTGGTAACTCTGGGTGGCGGCCTGTCGCGTGCGAATGAAGGCCTGGTATCCGGCCTTGAGGCGCGCGATCTCCTTGTCCAGTTGCTGCAGATGCTTGTGGGCCGTGGTGAGGCGGTTGTCGTAGTCCGTCTGGATGTTCCAGTGCAAGACGCCCTGCAGGCGTGCGATGCGATCGCGCATGGCTGCGTCCGTGCCTGCCGCTCGCTCCAGCGCCGCGAGTGCCTCGCGCGCCTCGCGCTCCTGCGCGGTGACGAGCAGATCGGGGCGCGGCATGACCAGCATGGATTGCAGGCGTTTGTGGATGAGGTCGCGCTGTTCGAGCCGTAGCTTGATGCGCGAGTCCAGCAGGCGGAACTGGCGATCGGTGTCAGGCAGCAGCGGTTCATAGTAGGCACGCCGCGTCTGCACCAGTTGCTCCCAGGCGGTGATCTGGCCGTCCCATTCGGCGGTGCGCCGGCGCAGGTCTTCCAGGTCGAGATAGTTCCTGAGCGACTGCTGGAAGTCGTGGGACGCCATGAGTTCCGTGAGGTACCAGGTCTCGGGCGCATCCGGGAGCTCGCGCAGCTTGATCACCCAGTCGCTGTCCTGTGCCAGTTCCTCGCGCACCAGCGCCTGCAAGAAGCGACCCTCGCGGATGCTGCGGATGGAGGCGTCCAGCCGGCTCAGCTCGTTGCCGAAGGACTCCAGGGCCTGGCCGTAGAGCAGCGCCGCCTTGCCGTGCACCTCCAGCTTGCCATAGGCATAGGGCAGCGCGAGCAGCGCCTCCTGCACGGCGCGGTCGGTGATGTTGCGCGCGGCGAGCAGGGTCCAGGGCACGATGGCGCGCTCGTACTGTTCCTGCGAGGCGTGCGCCCAGCCTGCACTCAACAGGGCGCGGTTGGAGAACGGCCCGGTGAGGCGCACGCGCTCCAGGAAGGTCTGCGCACCCGCGTAGTCCTCCGCTTCCATCAGGCGCGTGCCGAGCACCAGATTGGCCTTGTCACGAATGGCCTGGTCCGCCTTGTCGTCGCCGCCGATCAGGCCTGCGCGCGCCAGTTCCACGCCTGCTTCCTTCAGGCGGCCGGCCTTGTACAGCGCAATGCCCAGGTTGTAGGCGGCGAAACCCTCGAGGCCTTTTGCGTCCCGCAGCTCCTCCAGGATGGCGATGGCCTCGGACAGCCGCCCGTTGGCGATCAGGACTTGTGCGCGCAGGAACGCCACCTCGTCGCGGATGCGCGCAGGCACCGGCCCCTGGATGCGCTCCAGCGCGTGCAGGGCCTCCACGTGCCGTTCCTTCTGGAAATAGATGCGGGCCAGGTGCCAGGCCGCCTCGTTGCGCACTTCCGGCGCCACGTTGGCTTCGAGCACGGACTTGATGGCGCGCCCCGCGCGGTTGTGCATGCGGTAGGACAGCTCGAAGTCGCCGACGGAAAACTCGGCGTCGTCCACGTGGAAGTGCAGGGAATCCAGCCGGCGCTCATCCACGCCGTAGTGCTGTCCCAGTTCGATGTCGAGGCGGGCGATGGCGTCGAACCAGCGGCCCTGGTGGGCCTGGTACAAGGCCTCGCCGAAATACAGGTCGCGCAGTTCCGCTGCCGCGGGCGCCGAGCACGCCAGCCATGCGATCACACCGGGAAGCAGTCGGCGCAGGCCGGCCATGGCGAAACTACCAGTCCCGCACCTGGATGCCCGGTTGCCCGGACGCCGGACCCGCGATGCGGATCTCCACCAGCTTGGGTCCCACGGCCTTTTCCAGGGCGGCCGTGGTGCTCACCCGATAGTCGTTCCCTCCCTCGGACTTGCCTGAGATGCTCACCTCCAGCTGGTGAACGCCCTCCGTGATGTTGCCGGTGTAGATGCGCTGCACGCCGCCC
>JBFXES010000068.1:0-14264 GCA_050179875.1 Thiohalomonadaceae bacterium | reverse complement strand
GCGACGTCGATGAGATCGGCCACCACGGCGGCCGCCGTCGGACCGGCGCCGGCGCCGGCGCCGTAGTACATGGTCGGTCCCACCATGTTGCCCTTCACCAGCACGGCGTTGTTCACGCCGTCCACGTTGGCGATGAGGCGGCGCTCGGGGATCAGGGTGGGGTGGACGCGCAGTTCCACGCCTGCCTCGGTGCGGCGCGCAATGCCCAGCGCCTTGATGCGATAACCCAGTTGCCCGGCGTACTTCACGTCGTCACGCGTGATGCGCGTGATGCCTTCGGTGTACACCGCGTCGAAACGCGGCGGAATGCCGAAGGCAATGGAGGCCAGGATGGTGAGCTTGTGCGCGGCGTCGATGCCTTCCACGTCGAAGGTGGGATCGGCCTCGGCATAACCCAGGCGCTGGGCCTCGGCCAGCACGTCGGCAAAGTCGCGGCCGTCCTCGCGCATGGCGGTGAGAATGAAATTGCCGGTGCCGTTGATGATGCCCACCAGCCATTCGATGCGATTGGCGGCCAGGCCTTCGCGGATGGCCTTGATGACGGGAATGCCGCCGGCCACCGCCGCCTCGAAGGCCACCATGACGCCCTTCTCGCGCGCGGCGGCGAACACCTCTGTACCGTGCTTGGCGAGCAGCATCTTGTTGGCGGTAACCACGTGCTTGCCGTTACGGATGGCGCGCAGCACCATCTCGCGGGCGATGCCGTCGCCGCCCATCAGTTCCACCACCACGTCCACTTCCGGGTTGTCCACCACTTCCGCCGGATTCGTGGTGAGGGTGATTCCCGTGGTGTCGCAAATGCGGGCCTTGGTCAGATCGCGCGCGGAGGCATGCACGATCTGCAGGGGACGACCCAGGCGCTGGGCGATGGCCGCGCCGTTTTCCCTGAGCACGTTGACGGTGCCGCCGCCGACGGTACCCAGGCCCAACAAGCCTACTTTCACGGGTTTCATTGCGTTGGATGCCCTTGACTACGATGAACTTTCAAGCGTGGTGCGGGACGCTGCGCCTCAGGCCGCGTGTCGCTTCCGGTAAGTGCCGAGGAAACGCGCCAGGCGTTCCATGGCTTCCTGCAACTGATCCACGTTGGGCAGGAACACCAGCCGGAAGTGATCGGGCTCCGGCCAGTTGAAGCCGCTGCCCTGCACCAGCAGCAGTTTCTCTTCGATGAGCAGATCGAGGATGAACGCCTGGTCGTCCTGGATGGGATACATCTTGCGATCGAGCCGCGGGAACATGTACATGGCCGCCTTGGGCTTGACGCAACTCACGCCCGGCATGGACGTGATCAGGTCGTACGCCAGCTCGCGCTGCTTGTACAGGCGGCCGCCGGGGGCGACCAGGTCATAGATACTCTGGTAACCGCCCAGCGCGGTCTGGATCGCATGCTGGCCCGGCACGTTGGAGCACAGGCGCATGGACGACAGGATGTTCAACCCCTCGATGTAGTCCTGGGCGTGGCGCTTCTCGCCCGAGACCACCATCCATCCCGCGCGGTAACCGCAGGCACGGTAGTTCTTCGACAGGCCGTTGAAGGTCACGAACAGGACGTCGTCCGCCAGCGAGGCGATGGACGTGTGGGTCAGCCCGTCGTAGATGACCTTGTCGTAGATCTCGTCGGCGAACACAATGAGCTGGTGCTGCCGCGCAATCTCCACGATCTCGCGCAGCAAATCGTCGGGGTAGAGCGCACCCGTCGGATTGTTGGGATTGATGACGACGATGGCGCGGGTCTTTTCGTTGACCTTGGCACGGATGTCGTCCAGGTCGGGCAACCAGCCGGCCCCTTCGTCGCAGATGTAATGGCGCGGCGTACCGCCGCCCAGGCTCACCGCCGCCGTCCACAGGGGATAATCCGGCGCCGGTACCAGCACCTCCTCGCCGTTGTTGAGCAGCCCCTGCATGGCGAGCACGATGAGCTCGGAAGCGCCGTTGCCGATGTAGATATCCTCCAGGCCCACGCCCGCGATGCGCTTTTCCTGGGTGTAATGCATGATGGCCTTGCGCGCGGAGAACAGGCCCTTGGAGTCGGAATAGCCGGAGGAATTGGGCAGGTTGCGGATCACGTCCTGCTGGATTTCCTCGGGCGCCTCGAAGCCGAACGGGGCCAGGTTGCCGATGTTAAGCTTGATGATGCGGTGGCCTTCCTCTTCCATCTGCCGGGCGCGGGCGAGTACCGGTCCGCGGATGTCATAGCAGACGTTCGCCAGCTTGGCGGATTTCATGACGGGGCGCATGGCCTAAAACCTCAGCAAGTCGATGCGGTGCGGGCGACCGTTGCCCATGTTCGAAACGGTGGTCCAGCCTGAACGGCCAGGCTGCCGGTTCTTCGCCCCCATGTTGGACGATGCCGCAGCGCCGCGCTACGGGGGCCATCGCATTCGCCAGGCGATCATCGTTTCGGCAGAGGCGCTTCGGACGGCAGTATGAGGCGCCCCTGATGGGCGAAAGCTGCTAACATTAATGGCGCTTACAAGCCCCTGTCAAATCAGGCCTCCGCGGCCCTGCACGCGATGAAAGTCAGTCTCGAGACCACCGGCGGCGTCTTCACCATTCTCGGCTATGCCCCCGGCGAAGTCCGCATCCAGCGCCCCTTCCCGGGCGAGGACGGGGAGCGCGTTGCGGTCTGCCGCCGCAGCCTCATCATTTCCCCCGAGCGCCTCATCGGCGACTGGGAACCGCAGTCCTTCGAGGCACTGACGGCGCACAGCTTCGAACCGTTGGAGGAACTCGCCCCCGAGGTCGTCCTGGTCGGCACGGGCGCCCGCCTGCGCCTGCCCTCGCCTCCGGTCCTCGCGCCGCTGGTGCACCTGCGCGCCGGTTTCGAGGTCATGGACACCGGGGCCGCCTGTCGCACCTACAACCTGCTGGTGGGTGAAGGTCGGCGGGTGGCGGCGGCGTTGCTCATCGGCTGAAAAAATTCACCGCAAAGGGCGCGGGGGGAAGTGCGTGGATCACGTCGCCCCGCAGCGGCAACGTGACTGACTCCAGAAGCTCGACCACGGAGGCCACCTAGAAAATCAGAGGCCACGACATAGCCGCAGGTCACGTTGCGAAGCTACGTGACATGGTCCGGCCGCGCGGTGTCACGCAGGCGCTGCGCGCCAACGTGACCTACGCAAGACCGGCGTTGTGGATGATGCTGCCCAATGAAAAAGCCCGGCGCAGGCCGGGCTTTTTCATTGGAAATACGCGAGGGCTCAGAGCGCTTCCTGCGTGAACCCCTGGCTCTCCATGATTTCCCGCAGGCGCTTGAGGGCCTCGATCTGGATCTGGCGTACGCGCTCGCGGGTGACGCCGATCTGGTTGCCCACCTCTTCCAGGGTGCTCACGTCGTGGCCATGCAGGCCGAAGCGGCGTTCCACCACCTCGCGCTGCTTGTCGGTGAGCTGGCCGAGCCACTCCTCCAGGTTCCCGCGCATGTCGTCGTCCTGCAGCAGGTCCGACGGGTCCACGTTGTTCTCGTCCGGAATGGCATCCAGCAGGGACTTATCGGCATCGCGGCCCAGGGGCACGTCCACCGAGGTGACGCGCTCGTTCAGGCTCAGCATGCGCTTGACGTCTTCCACGGGCTTCTTGAGGGTCGCGGCGATCTCCTCCGGCGTGGGCTCGTGGTCCAGGCGCTGGGCCAGCTGCCGGCTGGCGCGCAGATAGACGTTGATTTCCTTCACCACGTGAATGGGCAGGCGGATGGTGCGGGTCTGATTCATGATGGCCCGCTCGATGGTCTGGCGGATCCACCACGTGGCATAGGTGGAAAACCGGAAACCACGCTCGGGATCGAACTTCTCCACGGCGCGGATGAGGCCCAGGTTGCCCTCCTCGATGAGGTCCAGCAGGGCCAGGCCGCGGTTCAGGTAACGGCGCGAGATCTTGACCACCAGGCGCAGGTTGCTCTCGATCATGCGCTTGCGGGCGGACTCGTCGCCCTTCTGCGCCAGGCGCGCGTAGTAGACCTCTTCCTCGGCCGAGAGCAGGGGGGAGAAGCCGATTTCGCTCAGGTACAGGCGGGTGGCGTCCAGCTGACTGTCGGGGACATGGCCCGGCGCATAGGTCTCAGGCGCCTCTTCCTCTCCTCCGAGTCCGACCTCCTCGTCCACGTAGAGGGTTTCTTCTTCCTCCTCGTCTTCGAGGTCCGCGGCCCCGAGTACCTCGGGTTCGAGGAACTCATCGAGATGGTCGGCACTGAGGCTGCTCTTTGGCATGTCTGGTCCTTTTCTGCGTCAGCTTCCCGGCAAGTAAAGCAGTGGGTCTATAGGTTTTCCATTTTTCCTAATCTCGAAATGGAGAATAGGAACCCCATTGGAGCCCTGCCCCATTTCCCCAAGTGTAGACCCTTGTTTGATTTTGTCTCCCTCTTTGACGAGAAGTCTGCGGTTATGCCCGTAGGCGCTCAGAAACACGTCATCGTGTTTGACGATTACCAGATTTCCGTAGCCGATCAATCCGTTACCGCTGTAGACCACCTCCCCGTCGGCGGCAGCCCGCACCGGCTGGCCCAGCCTTCCGCTCACGTCGATGCCCTTGCGACCCTTGCCGGCCGCAAAGCGCGCGACGATCTTGCCCTCGGTGGGCCATTGCCAGCGAATGGTGCGCTCCGCGGCCGGCGCTGCGTTCGCCGCCGGTCGGGCCGGGGCCTTGGGGGCCTGCGAGGGCTTGTCGGTCTTGGGTGCCGCGGAAGCGAGGGGGCCGGGCTTGGGCGCGGCCGGCGCCGGCGCCGCCACGGGTGCCGCCGGCCGGGCGGCCCGCTCGCGCTGCATCTCGGGTGCCGCCGCCTGCGCGGCCGGAACATTGAAGCGATCGGGGGCGAGGATGAGAAGTTCCTGCCCCACGTAGATCCGGTAGGGCGGCGGGATGCGGTTCCAGGCGGCCACCTCACGGTAGTCGTAGCCGAAGCGCCAGGCAATGGAATAAAGGGTGTCCCCGGGCTTCACCTGATGGCGCAGGTAGTAATGGCTGCCGGCGGGTTGCATCTCCCCGCAACCCGCCAGCCAGGCCGCACCGAGCAGCAGGAGAATGGCTCGCCGAAACCTACGCACCGTTACTCAGGGCAAAGTACAGGACCACGGCCAGCACCACCGTGGCCCAGCCGATCCGATCCACATAGGTGCGGAGCAGTTGCTGCATGCGCTCGCCGCCCCAGCGCATGAGCGCGGACACCAGGTAGAAGCGCCCGCCGCGGCCGATGACCGAGGCCACCACGAAGGGGGGCAGCGGCATACCGATGGCCCCCGCGGCGATGGTGAATACCTTGTAGGGGATGGGCGAAAACCCCGCGATGAACACCGCCCAGAACCCCCAGCGTGCGAACCAGTCCTGGGCGGTAAGGTAGTGTTCCCAGTAGCCGGCCTCCTTGAGCAGCGGTTCCACGGCCTCCAGCGCGAACACGCCGATGAAATAACCGGCCACGCCGCCCAGGACGGAGGCGACGGTGGTAATCGTGGCGTAGTACCAGGCATGCGACGGCTTGGCCAGCGCCATGGGCGCGAGCATCACGTCCGGCGGGATGGGAAAGAATGAGGATTCGGCAAAGCTGAGTCCCGCCAGGTAGCGCGTCGCATGAGGATGCAGGGCCCAGCGCATGGTACGTTCGTAAAGGGCCGAGAAGAGTCGCATGGTTTACCTGCGGGTGCCGGACAGCATGGGAACGAAGGTCACCGGGTCCAGCTCCTCGCGCACGAAGTCCTGGCCGCGGCGGTGCACGGTGACGAGGCGCTGCCTGCGATCCTTTCCCACCGGAATTACCAGCACGCCGCCGTCAGCCAGTTGCGCCAGCAAGGCCTCGGGGATCTCCGCCGGCGCCGCGGCAGCAAGTATGGCATCGAAGGGGCCGTGTTCGGCCCAGCCGAGGGTGCCGTCGGCAAGTCTGAAACGCACGTTGCGCACCTGGAGTTCGGCGAGGAGCCGGCGCGCCCGCTCCAGCAAGGGCGCGATGCGCTCCACGCTGTACACCTCGGGCACCAAGCGCGCCAGCACGGCCGTCTGGTAACCGGAACCGGTGCCGACTTCGAGCACCCTGCGCGGCTGCACCTGGGCGACGATTTCGGTCATGCGGGCCACCGTGAACGGGGCCGAGATGGTCTGGCTGTTGCCGATGGGCAAAGAAATGTCTTCGTAGGCGCGAGTGGCGAGGGCCTCATCAACGAACAGATGACGCGGCACCTGGCGCATCACATCGAGCACGCGTTCGTCGCCGATCCCTTTCTCCCGCAGCCGCGCCACCAGGCGCTCGCGGGTGCGCTGGGAGGTCATCCCGATGCCGAGCAGGCGCGCGTCCAGGCTCAAGCGCCCAGCTCCCCAAGCCAATGGGCCAGGGTGGGCACGGCACCGTGGCGGGTGAGGTCGACCTGGATCGGGGTGACGGACACGCGGCCATGGCGCACGGCATGGAAATCGGTGCCGGGACCCGCGTCCTGCTCCGGGCCGGCCGGGCCGATCCAGTAGATGACCCGGCCGCGCGGATCACGCATCTGTACCACCGGTTCGGATTTATGGCGATGACCCAGGCGGGTGGCCTCGAAGCCCTGGACTTCCTCCCAGGGAATGTCCGGCACGTTCACATTGAGGATGCTGTCCGCAGGCAGCGGGTGGCGCCGCAGGTGCTCCACCAGGGCGACCACCGCGCGCGCGCCGGTGTCGTAGTGGCGCAGTTCCTTGCCTGCCAGGGATACGGCGATGGCCGGCAGCCCAAGAAAACGGCCTTCCATGGCAGCGGCTACGGTGCCGGAATAGATGACGTCGTCGCCCATATTGGCGCCGGCGTTGATGCCGGAGATCACCATGTCGGGCTCCTCGTCCAGCATACCTGTCACGGCCAGGTGAACGCAGTCGGTGGGCGTGCCCTCCACGCGCATGAAACCGTTGTCCGCGACATGGGCACGCAGGGGATTGTCCAGGGTCAGCGAATTGCTGGCGCCGCTGCGATCGCGATCAGGGGCCACGACCACGATCTCGGCGATTTCCCGCAGGTGGCGCGCAAGACAGGCCAGTCCCGGTGCGAGATAGCCGTCATCGTTGCTGAGGAGAATCTTCATGCACGGGCAGGGTCATAAGGATCAACCGGTTAAGGAACCTCTGCAAAAGTGAGCCATCCGCGGATAGGAGCCTCGCAAGTGATTGAAAACACGCCAACGCCGTTTGGTCGTGAACGTCCCAACCGGACTTTTGCAGAGGTTCCTTAACTATACCCGAAAACACCGTGGCGACGGCAGCGGCGGTTTCTCCTTGCGAACGGCCGCGGTAGACTCCCCTCAATCCACCCACGGGCTAGCCCATGCCGTTTTCCGACGACGAAGCCGAATTGTTCCGCGAGGCGGTGGCCGATGCGCGCCCGCTCAAGGACGATCGCGTGCCCCTGGCCGGCCGGCGGCCCCCGCCGGCACCGGTGCGGCGCATGGAGGACGAGCGCGCGGTCATGCGCGAGCTGCTCGACGATTCCCCCCTGGCGTCGGAATGTGAAACCGGCGAAGAACTCCTGTTTGCCCGTCCGGGGCTACAGAATTCGGTGCTGCGCAAACTGCGCCGCGGTGCCTATAGCGTTTCCGGGCAGCTCGACTTGCATGGCCTGCGCGTGGC
This sequence comes from Thiohalomonadaceae bacterium, assembly GCA_050179875.1. Taxonomy (GTDB): domain Bacteria; phylum Pseudomonadota; class Gammaproteobacteria; order Thiohalomonadales; family Thiohalomonadaceae; genus JALOAT01. The sequence continues at coordinate 6,689 of JBFXES010000068.1, read as the reverse complement.
CGAGGCGCGCACTGCCGTGGCCGATTTCCTCGCTGCCGCCCGTGCGCGCGGCGCCCGTTGCGTGCGCATCATCCACGGCAAGGGGCACGGCTCCGCCTTTAAGCAGCCGGTGCTCAAAGTGAAGGTCAACCACTGGCTGCGCCAGCGCGACGAAGTGCTCGCCTTCACTTCCGCCCCCCCCGCCGACGGCGGCACCGGCGCCGTTTACGTTTTGCTGCGCCGACTGTGACCTGAGTTACAAAGGATCGAGGCGGCATGCGGATAGCATGCCGGATGCGGGCGGTACCGGGTGGCGCCCCGGACCTCCGCAGAACTGGTACATTTTCTGCATCTCTTCGAGCCGATTCTCGAGTGCACGAAGCCAATGAAAAAAAACTATCCGATCACAGGCGTGGAGTACCCGCTCCCGGACGATGCCAACATCCTCTCCACCACGGATCCGAAGGGCATCATCACCTACGTCAGCCAGGACTTCATCGAGATCAGCGGCTTTCCGCCGGATGAACTGGTCGGGAAAAGCCACAACGTGGTACGCCATCCCGACATGCCACCGGCCGCGTTCGCGGATCTGTGGTCCACCATCAAGGCCGGCCGCTCATGGATGGGTCTGGTGAAGAACCGGCGCAAGAACGGTGACCACTACTGGGTGGACGCTTTCGTCACCCCCATCATCGAGAACGGTACCGCAATCGAATACCAGTCGGTGCGTTCCAAGCCGCGCCCGGAAGCGGTGCATCGCGCCGAGTCGCTTTACCGCGCGCTTGCCCAGGGTGCAAGCCGCATCCGCCTGCCCAGCCTCACGTTGCGGGGCCGGGTTCACCTGGGTGTCGCGATGGGTGCCTTGTCCGGAGCCACCTTCGGCTTCCTGGCCGGGCTTCCTGCCGTGTTCCTCGGGCCGTTGCTTGGCGGGTTCGGCATCGCCGCCATCCTGGCCCACGTCGCGCTTGCGCCGCTGACCCGTCTGGTGCAGCACACGCGCGGGATTGTCGACAACCCGCTGGCACGTCGGGTGTACACCGGCCGTGACGACGAGGTCGGGCAGCTGGCACTCGCGCTGAAAATGCTCAGTTCGGAAACGGCGGCGGTCATGGGACGCATCGCCGACGCCGCACAGCACCTGACGGACACCGCTTCGGGTTTGTCCGCTACGGTGCACAACAGCAGCCGCGGCATCCGGCAACAGCAGAACGAAACCGATCAGGTGGCCACGGCCGTCAATGAAATGGCGGCAAGCATCCAGGAAGTGGCCCGCAACGCCCAGCAGACCGCAGAAGCCGCCGAATCCGCCGATCGCGAAGCCCGCTCGGGCAAGGCCGTGGTCAATGAAACCACCTTGGCGATCCGGGAGTTGGCCGCCCAGATTAGCCATGCCGCCGGGGTGATCCATGAACTCGAGGCGCACAGCGAGGAGATATCCAAGGTGCTCGACGTGATTCGCAGCATCGCCGAACAGACCAACCTGCTTGCCCTCAACGCCGCGATCGAGGCGGCACGTGCCGGTGAACAGGGCCGGGGTTTTGCCGTGGTGGCCGACGAGGTGCGCACGCTGGCAATGCGCACGCAAGCGTCCACGCGGGAAATTCACGCCATGATCGAACGCCTGCAAAAAGGCGCGGGAAGTGCCGTGGAGGCGATGAATACGAGCCGGCAACACACGGAAGAGACGGTACAACAGGCGGAAAACGCAGCGCGCTCACTGGAGGCCATCACCGATGCGGTGAGCCGTATCAGCGACATGAGCACTCAGATTGCGACCGCTGTGGAGGAACAAAGCGCCGTCAGCGAGGAAATCAGTCGTTCCATCGCGTCCATTCGCCACGTCGCCGATGCCACCGCCGAAAGCGCAGGCGAAAGTGAGCAGGCCGGACGCACGGTGGAAGGGCTTGCAAGCAGCCTGCAACAGCTGGTGAGGCAGTTCCAGCGCAGGCGGTCCTGAGCCCCATCGGCCGTGCGCCCGCGGCGCGGGCGCCTATGCGGGGACCGGTTCGCGGGTGTCGACGGCCTCTCGCAATACGCTGGTGGCATAGCTCCCGGCGTCGAGTGCGAAGGCCAGCGTCAGGGTGTCGCCGGTCAGTTCCCAGGCCAGTTGCCGGGCCGCAAGACGCAGGGGACGGCGTTCCTGTTCCATACCGGCGTGCTCCAGGCCGGTCCTGAAGACCTCGAAAGGCGCCAGCCACGCCGCCTCCATGGCATTGAGCTCGCTGCCGCAGGGCGGTGAACCCCGCCCCCACAAGGGCCCGCTCGGATGCACATCCCAGCCCGCCAGGCGTCCGGCAAGGGTCTCGTCGATGCCATCGGCGCGGAAGAAACTGGCAGTGCCGTCCAGCACCAAACATTCGCCCGGCAGGGCCGCGTCCCAACTTCCCTGCTGCACCCGTTGCGAGAGCACCGTATTGAAAAGATAGGAGCGCGCCGCCGAGAGATACATGCCGCGCTTGGCGCGGTCATGTTCGCGACGGCCGGCAAACATCGCCGCCGCCCGCGCGAGATTGGCGCCGGCGCGCCCGAAACGCTGCTCACCGAAGTAGTTGGGCACGCCTTGCTCGCCGATGCGTACGAGCCGCTCGCGAAGCGCTTCCATATCACCGGTCAGCCCATGCAAGCGAAGCACGAAACGGTTGCCTGCCAGCGCGCCGCGGCGCAGCTTGCGCGTATGACGCTCGGCCGAAAGGACGCGGAATTCGTCCGACACGAAGCTGCTCCAGTCGGGGTCGCCCCGTCCGGGCAGGTGCACGCTGAACCACTGGGTGGTGAGTGCGTGGCGGTCCTTCAGTCCCGCATAACTCACGTCCATGGGGCGCACGCCCGCAAAGCGCGCCAACCGGCGCGCCACCCATTCGGTGTTGGCACCGCGTTTTTGCACCCGCACCAGCACGTGCTCGCCCTGTCCGTCCGGTGCGAAGCCGAGGTCTTCCTCCACCACGAAGTCCTCGGGCGTGGCACGCAGCAGGCCACGGGCGGCGGGGCCGCCGTGGGCATAGGCCCAGTCCAGTGGATAGTCGGTCATCGCGGGCGCTCGATCAGGGCGACGGCATACGCGGCGATGCCTTCACCGCGGCCCGTGTAACCCATGCGCTCCGTGGTAGTCGCCTTCACGTTCACCGCCCCGGGCGCCACGCGCAGGTCGCGGGCGAGATTGGTGACCATGCCATCGATATGCGCCGCCATGCGCGGGGCCTGGGCAACCACGGTGGTGTCGACGTTCACCACCTGATAGCCCTTCTCCGCGAGTGCGTCCATCACACGGCGCAGCAGAATGCGGCTGTCGATCCCCTCGAACTCGGCGCTGGTATCGGGAAAGTGCCTGCCGATATCACCCAGTCCTGCGGCACCGAGCAGCGCATCGCACAGCGCATGGATCAGCACGTCGCCATCGGAATGTGCCACCAGGCCCTGGCTGTGCGCGATGCGCACGCCGCCGATCACCACGTGATCACCTTCGCCGAAACGGTGGGCATCGAACCCATGACCAATGCGCAGACTAATCATCACGTTTCCTTGAAACCGGTTCCGAAACAGAGCGCAGAGCGAGCCCGCATGATGTTTGCGTCCTCTGCATCTTGAACGTTGGATTCTGTTATTCCTGCGCCTGCAACTGCAGATAGAGCTCGGCCAGGGCCAGATCTCCCGGGCGGGTGATCTTGATGTTATCCGCCCGTCCTTCCACCATGCGCGGCCGATAACCTGCAAGCTCCATGGCCGCTGCTTCATCGGTGACCAGCCTGTCCGCAGCCAGCGCCGCTCGCAGCGCAGCGTACAAAGGACCGAAACGGAACATCTGCGGTGTGAGGGCGCGCCAAAGGCCCTCGCGATTCACCGTCTCCAGCACCTCGCCCTGCTCGTCGACGCGTTTTACGGTGTCGCTCACGGGCAGTCCCAGAAGGCCGCCGACAGGGTGGTCCAGGAGCGTGCTCACCAGGCGTTCGATATCCGCGGCGCGGATGCAGGGCCGCGCCGCATCATGCACCAGCACCCAGTCGTGTTCGTGGGCGATCGCGCCCAAGTGCTCCAGGGCGTTGAGCACCGAATGGCAGCGCTCGGCACCGCCTCCCGTCACCTGAAGCGCCGCCGTATTCAGCCGCACTGCCACCTCCGGCCAGTAATCATCGCCGCGGCTGACCGCAACCACCGTAGCCGTGATGCGCGGGTGCGCCGTGATACGCGCCAACGTGTGTTCGATGACGGTACGCCCGGCGAGGGGCAGGTACTGCTTGGGAATGTCAGTGCCCATGCGACGGCCGACACCGGCCGCGGGCACCACGGCGAAACAGCGGGGAACCGGGGACACCTACTCCTCCACCACCTGATAGAAGGTCTCGCCGTCCCTGATCATGCCGAGCTCCGTGCGGGCACGTTCCTCGATGGCGGCCACGCCTTCCTTGAGGTCACGGACCTCCGCCTCAAGCGCCCGGTTACGTTCCGTGAGCTGATGGTTCTCGTCCTGCTGCCGGGTGATGGCCTGCTTCAACTGCCAGACCTTGATGAGGCTGCCGTCGCCAAACCAAAGCCGGTATTGCAGCAGGAGGAGCACCACCAGCAGCAAGGCGGCGAACATCCTCATACCGCAGCCTCTGCGCCCGCGCTGCCAAGAAAAAGGTCAACCACAGACGCTTTATACCCGACGGGGTGCACGGGGAACACGGAGTGAAGAAAATGGAGGTCGCAGCCTGTGTCTGACAGCGGCGCCCGGATGATGAAGCAGTGACCTTCGTCTCTACCCACTCGAAAAAATTCTTCTCTCCGTGGCCCTCCGTGGCCTCCGTGGTTCAATCTTTTTCCTCACCCTTTTACATTGTAAAAAGCCGCACGGCCCGGGAAGGTGGCCTTGTCCCCCAGCGCCTCTTCGATGCGCAGCAGGCGGTTGTACTTGGCGATGCGATCGGAGCGCGACATGGAGCCGGTCTTGATCTGGCCGGCGCCGGTGGCCACGGCCAGGTCCGCAATGGTGGTGTCTTCCGTCTCACCGGAACGGTGCGAGATGACCGCGGTATAGCCCGCGTCCTTGGCCATCTGGATGGCGGCCAGGGTCTCGGTGAGGGTGCCGATCTGATTGACCTTGATGAGAATCGAATTGGCAATGCCCTTGTCGATCCCTTCCTTGAAAATCGCCGTGTTGGTGACGAACAGGTCATCGCCCACCAGCTGGATCTTGCTGCCCAGCCGATCGGTCAGCAGCTTCCAGCCATCCCAATCCTGTTCGGCCATGCCGTCTTCGATGGAAATGATCGGGTAGCGATCCACCCAGTCGGCGAGGTAGTCGGTAACTCGGCGGAGGACAGGCTCTTATTCTCGGAGCCGAGCACGTACTGGCCGTCCTTGTAGAACTCGGAGCTGGCGGCATCGAGGGCGATCATCACGTCTTCCCCCGCCTTGTAGCCGGCCTTGTCAATGGCCTCGAGGATCACTTCCAGCGCCGACTCATTGGAGGGCAGGTTCGGGGCGAAGCCGCCTTCGTCGCCCACGGCGGTGGCCATGCCCTTGCCGTGCAGCACCTTCTTCAGCGTGTGGAAGATCTCGGCGCCATAGCGCAGCGCTTCCGAGATGCTCGGCGCGCCCACGGGCATGATCATGAATTCCTGCAGGTCGACGCTGTTGTCCGCATGGGCGCCGCCGTTGATGATGTTCATCATCGGCACCGGCATGGTGAAGGTCTTGTCGTCCTGGTTCAGGTAACGGTAGAGGGGCAGGTCCAGTGCGGCGGCGGAGGCCTTGGCCGCGGCCAGGGACACGGACAGCAGCGCGTTGGCGCCCAGGTTGGCCTTGTTGGGCGTGCCGTCCAGTTCGATCATGATGCGGTCGAGTTCGGCCTGCTCGCGCGCATCCTTGCCCACCAGGGCGTCACGGATGGTCCGATTGACGTTGTCCACCGCCTTGAGCACCCCTTTGCCGCCGTAGCGGCGCGCATCGCCGTCACGCAGCTCGATGGCTTCGCGGGAACCGGTGGAGGCGCCGGAGGGCACCGCCGCACGACCGATGGCGCCGCCGGCCAGGATCACGTCGGCCTCGACGGTGGGGTTGCCGCGGGAATCGATGATTTCCCGGGCGCGCACGTCAACGATCTGGGTCTTGTTCTGAGACATGAAAACTCCGTAGTCCTGATTATGCTTTTGACTTTTCCCGATGGGCTTGCGCCCGTTCCCGCGCATCCACGCGGGAACTTTTTCAGATTCTAGTTTCGGCGAATCCCCGCGCTTTCACGATATCGTCGATCTGCTTCAAGGTTTCCAGCAGTTCGCCCATGCGATCCAGCGGCCAGGAATTGGGGCCGTCGCTGAGCGCCTGATCCGGCCTGGGGTGGGTTTCCATGAAAATTCCGGCAACGCCGCTGGCCACCGCAGCGCGCGCAAGCACAGGCACGAATTCGCGCTGCCCACCCGAACTGCTGCCCTGCCCGCCCGGTTGCTGTACCGAATGGGTGGCGTCGAACACCACAGGACAGCCGGTTTCGCGCATGATGGCCAGACCGCGCATGTCCGAAATCAGGGTGTTGTAGCCGAAGGACACCCCGCGCTCGCATACCATGATTTGGTCATTGCCCGCTTCGCGGGCCTTCTCCACCACGTTGCGCATGTCCCAGGGCGCCAGGAACTGCCCCTTCTTGATGTTCACCGGTTTGCCCTGGCGCGCCACGGCCTGGATGAAATTGGTCTGGCGACACAGGAACGCAGGGGTCTGCAGCACGTCGACCA
>JBFXES010000067.1:0-14320 GCA_050179875.1 Thiohalomonadaceae bacterium | reverse complement strand
GGAAGGCGTGAGTGCCATGGCCAATCTCCTTGTGTTGTTCAGGCGAACGAAAGCAGAAGAGAAAAGCTTGACCACGGGGAACACGGGGGACACGGGGAATAGAATTCTCTGTAGGAGCGGCCTCAAACCGCGATAGGCGCGGTGTCCGACACAATCGCGGCCTGAGGCCGCTCCTACGAGGACATTCATTGATTTCCCCCCGTGTTCCCCGTGTCACCCGTGGTCAATGCTTTTTTCCTTTCTTCCCCGCTCAACGCACCGCGATGTCGTCGAAGCTGACCACCTGGCGGTGCTCTGCGTGGGGATCGATGGTGCCGTCGCGGACCAGCCAGGTAGTGCGCATGCCCACCTGGCGGGCGGCGTCCAGTTCCGCCTTCACGTCGGAGAGGAACAGGATCTCCCCGGGACCGAAGCCGATGCTGGTGGCGATGGAGGTGTAGGCGGTCGGATCCTGCTTCGCGCCCACGGTGGTGTCGAAATAGTCGGAGAAAAGCGGCGTGAGATCGCCGAAGTCGGTGTGCCCGAACAACAGCTTCTGGGCATACACCGAGCCCGACGAAAACACGTACAGCTTGATCCCCAGGTCCTTCCACTTGCGCAGGTTGCGCACCGCGTCCTCATAGACGTGGCCGGTGAAATCCGCGCCACGATAACCGGCCTCCCAGATGAGGCCTTGCAGGGCCTTCAGGGGCGTGACCTTGCGATCCTCGTCGATCCAGTGGATCAGCAGGTCCGCTACCTGCTCGTTGCTCAGGTCGACGTGCCCGGCAAGGCGGCGCACGTCGTCCAGCAGACGGGCAACGTTGGGCTTGTCGCCGTGTTCACGGACGAAGTCCTTCATGCGTTCCCGTGCGTAGGGGAACAGTACGTCCTTGACGAAGGACAGGGACGAGGTGGTCCCTTCGATGTCCGTGATGATTGCTCGTATCATGCATAACTCTCGACGAATTGATCGAACGTGGGATAGCGCGATGCGATCCCGCTGCCGCTGAACTCGGCCATCCAGCCGTCCGGCACCACGAACAGGCGGATGCACTTGAAGTCGGGGTTCGCACCCATGTCGTACCAGTGCAGGGTATTGGCGGGCACGCTGATGAGATCACCCTGCTCGCACAGGAGCGCATAAATGGTGTCGCCTACATTAAGGTAGAACAAACCGCGGCCGTCCACGAAGTAGCGCACCTCGAAATCCTTGTGGATGTGCTCCTCCAGGAACTTGGCGCGCAATTCGTCCTTCTTGGGATGATCGGGACGCAGGGCCACCACGTCCACGGACTGGAAACCATATTCCTCGTTGAGGCGCGCGACGTCCTTCTCGTAAGCGGCGAGCACTTCCTCCTGGCCCGCGCTTTCCGGCAGGGTCTTGGTCTGCCAGCGCTCGAAACGAACGCCCAGCGCCTTCAGGCGCGCGCTGATCTCGGCGTGGTCTTTGATGACTTCGCGCGGTGCGGCGCTGTCGTTCTTGTCGTAAATGGCCAGTGTGCTCATGGGTCACCCCCGCGTGGTTAGCTCACAGTCGAACAGAAACTCGAATGCCTCCAGATGGCGCAACGTCTCCTGCACGTCGACGCCCCAGGTGTACAAACCGTGACCGGCAATCAGGTACCCCCAGGTGCGCGGATGCGTGTCCAGCCAGGCCTCCACCTTGGCGGCGAGCCGCGGGATGTCCTGGTCGTTGGGAAACACCGGCACCACCACGGAGGTGTCGTGGGTGTCGATGCCCCGGAAGGCCTTCAGCAGCTCATAGCCCTCGAGCACCACCTGGCCCTTGACCTTGCGGGAGAGCAAGGTGGCATTGCGCGAATGGGTGTGCAGCACGGCACCGACCTCGGGAAAGCGCGCATAGAGCTGGGTGTGCAGCAGGGTCTCGGCGGAGGGACGCTTGTCGGTGGCGACGGGACGGCCTTCCCCGTCCACACGCATGATGTCGGCCGGCGTCAGGTAGCCCTTGTGGCGCCCGGAAACCGTGATGGCGACGTCGCCGCCCGGCAGGCGCGCGGAGAAATTGCCGCTGGTGGCGGGCACCCAACCGCGGGAAAACAGGAAGGTGCCGGCCCGCACGAGCTGTTCGGCAGCTTCGGCGAAACCATCATCATGTACTGCCCGTTCGGCACTGGCCGACATCGCGAAAACCCTCGCCCACGCAAAGAAGCCGATTCTATTCCTCGTGGGGATGGGCAACAACCGACGCGGCACGCGGGCGGCAAAAACCGGGGCGAATGTGAGGAATGATGCGCCGGTGGGCGCGCCGACTGCGCGCAGGGCGGGGACAGGCGTATACTCCGGCCGCCCTGGCAATACACCGCTCTTCCATGCCCTTCCCCATCGCCGCCCTGACCATGGTGTTCCTGCTCATCGCCGTGCGGCGGGTCGGGCGGTTCAGCGTGCCCATCTGGGCCGCCATGGGCGCCGGTGCGGTGGCGGTGCTGGCGTCGGGCCACGTCACGCCCGCCGCCGCGGTCTCGGCCATCGACTGGGATGTGATGGTCTTCCTGTTCGGGGCCTTCATCATCGGCGACGCCCTCGAGCGCAGCGGGCTGCTGTTCCATACCGCCCATCGGCTGCTGCACGGCGCCCGCTCCACCGATGCATTGGTGTTCCGGCTGCTGCTCGCTGGAGGTCTGAGTTCGGCGCTGCTCATGAACGACACCCTGGCGGTGGTGGGCACGCCCCTGGTGCTGCTGCTGGCGCGCGAACATCGCCTGCCTCCCAGACTGTTGCTGCTCACCCTGGCCTTCGCGGTGACCATCGGCAGCGTGACCAGCCCCATCGGCAATCCGCAGAACCTGCTCATCGCCCTGCACGGCGGCCTGGAGGCCCCTTTCATCAGCTTTCTGCGCCACCTGCTGCTGCCCACGCTGCTGAACCTGGTGCTCACGTATGTGGTGCTGCGCATCCTTTTCCGCAGCGAATTCCACAAGACGCCTCTGGCGCACACGCGGGTGCAGGTCTCCGACCCGTTACTGGCGCGCCTGGCCGGGTGGTCCGTCGGGCTGCTGGTGGCGTTGATCGCGTTGCGCGTGGTGCTGGTAATTGCCGCCGTCCCCGTGGAACTGCGGCTCAGTCACATCGCCCTCGCCGCCGCCTTGCCCGTGCTGCTGTTCAGTCCGCGCCGGGCGACCGTCCTGCGCCACGTGGACTGGCGTACCCTCGTTTTTTTCGCCGCCATGTTCGTGCTCATGCGCGCGGTTTGGGATACCGGATTTTTCCAGGGATTCGTCGGCGAGGGCGTGGACCTGGCCGCGGCGCCGATGGTGCTCACCGTGAGCGTGCTGCTGTCGCAACTCATCTCCAACGTGCCGCTGGTGGCGCTCTATCTTCCCGTGCTCGATCTCGCCGGCGCAGGCGAAAACGCCTTGCTCGCGTTGGCGGCCGGAAGCACCATCGCCGGCAACCTGCTCATCCTGGGCGCGGCCAGCAACGTAATCATCCTCCAGGCCGCCGAGTGCCGCGCCGGCGTGCACATCGGCTTCTTCGAGTTCGCGCGGGTGGGCGTGGTGGTGACGGCGGTGAATCTCGCGGTGTATTGGCTGTTCCTGCCTGGATAGCGGCCCCTGGCTACCGTGGTACCGTCGTGCACCGCGGCGTGAGGAGAAAACCACGGAGACCACGGAGAGCCACGGAGAAGAGCAAAGGGAACGATACCAACACTGCGCAGGTCGCGTTCGCGCGCAGCGTTTACGTAACATTCTGCGGTCCGAACGTGTCACGTAGCTTCGCAACGTGACCTACGCAAGAGCATATTCCTGGCGCGAAGCGCCTCTTGAACGAGTGTTCCTCAGGTCCCGTAGTCCAGTCGTAGGTCACGTTGGCGCGCAGCGCCTACGTGACATTCTGCGGTGTAAACGCGTCACGTAGCTTCGCAACGTGACCTACACCTACGCCATCAATTCAGAAGCCAACCCACTCCGGCTCAACCGCGAAAGTACGCAACTCGCGCGTGAACGGATCGGTAAAGGACCGGCGTACGGCAGCCAGACGAAGCCCTTCACGGTTCTTGTTGCCCGTGCCATACCGCGGATCCCCCATGACCCCATGCCCTGGCGCTGCCATATGCCGGCGGATCTGATGCAGACGTCCGCTGTGCAGGCGCACCTCCACCGTGGTCACATCGCCGGCGGCGTCATAGGCGAGCACGCGGTAATCCGTGCGGGCGCTCTTGCCGTCGAGGGGCTGTTCGATACGGCCTTCGCCCTGCAACTGCCCGCGTACCTGAACGCGATAATGCTTTGCCACATCGTTGCCGGCAAACAGGGCGGACAGGCGCGCCGCCGCCTCGCGGTCGTGCGCCAGCACCATCAGGCCGAGCGCTTCGCGATCAAGGCGGTGGACGGGAAAGACGGGACGGGCAAGGGCCTTCTCCGCGTGGCGGGTGAGCGCCGCGTGGTCGCCCGCGTCGGTACCCTGGGCGAGCATGCCCGCGGGCTTGAACCAGACGCTGTAGCGACACGCGTCATGGATGAGGCGCGCAGGCGGCGGATTGAAGGAAAGCAGGTCGCGATCGTAGAAAAGCTGCAGGCGGTCGCCGGGTACGAGTGCCGCGGTGGCGCGCCGCAGGCGTTTGCGCTCGCCGCGCCGGGTGAGCCAGACGGCGCCCTTGTTCATGGCGTCCTTGACGGCGCTCTTGGAAAGGCCGCTGTGCGCGGCGAGATAGTCCACCGCCTCGGCGATGTCGTTCTTCCCGACGGTGAGATCCAGCGTGAAGCGCGCTCCGGACATGGTGTGCATGTGCGAACGATTGGCTGCCGCCCGGCGGCGGTCTGGCGCCCTTACCACTACTACGCCATGACGTTTGCACCGGCCCAAGCAAAAAGGGACCCCGCAGGGTCCCTTTTCGCTGGCTGTCGTTCGGGCTTATTCGCCCTCTTCGATGGCCTTCATGGACAGACGGATGCGGCCCTGCTTGTCGATCTCCAGCACCTTCACGCGCACGATCTGGCCTTCGGACAGCTTGTCGGCCACGTTCTCCACGCGCTCGTGGGAGATCTGGGAGATGTGCACCAGGCCATCGCGACCGGGCAGCACGGTGACGAAGGCGCCGAAGTCCATGAGCTTGGCCACGCGGCCTTCGTAGATCTTGCCCACTTCCACCTCGGCGGTGAGCTGCTCGATGCGGCGGCGGGCTTCTTCGCCGGCGGCCTTGTCCACCGAGGCGATCTTCACCGTACCGTCGTCTTCCAGATCGATGCTGGTGCCGGTCTCTTCGGTGATGGCGCGGATGGTCACGCCGCCCTTGCCGATCACGTCGCGGATCTTGTCCGGGTTGATCTTGAAGGTGATGTAGCGCGGCGCGAACTCGGAGAGTTCGGCACGGGGCGCGGCGATAGCCTTGCGCATTTCGCCCAGGATGTGCTGGCGCCCTTCGTGGGCCTGGGTCAGGGCGATCTGCATGATCTCGCGGGTGATGCCCTCGATCTTGATGTCCATCTGCAGGGCGGTCACGCCGTTTTCGGTGCCGGCCACCTTGAAGTCCATGTCGCCGAGGTGATCCTCGTCGCCCATGATGTCGGTGAGCACCGCGAACTTGTCGCCTTCCTTGATGAGGCCCATGGCCACACCGGCCACCGGCGCCTTGGTGGGCACGCCGGCGTCCATGAGCGCGAGGCTGGAACCGCACACGCTGGCCATGGAGCTGGAGCCGTTGGATTCGGTGATCTCGGACACCACGCGGACGGTGTACGGGAATTCGTTCATGTTCGGCATCACCGCCTGCACGCCGCGCTTGGCGAGGCGGCCATGGCCGATCTCGCGGCGCTTGGGGCTGCCGACCATGCCGGTCTCGCCCACGCAGTACGGCGGGAAGTTGTAGTGGAACAGGAAGGCTTCCTTACGCTCGCCCTCGATGGCGTCGATGATCTGCGCGTCGCGCGCGGTGCCGAGGGTGGCAATGACCAGCGCCTGGGTTTCGCCGCGGGTGAAGATGGCGGAACCGTGGGTGCGCGGCAGCACGCCGACCTTGATGTCGATGGGGCGCACGGTCTTGGTGTCGCGACCGTCGATGCGGGGCTTGCCCTGCAGAATGGTGCTGCGCACCACCTTGTATTCGAGGTCGTTGACAGCCTGCGTAACCTTGGCGGCCTCCCAGAAGCGCTCGGCCTCGGGATTGGCCAGCCTGGCCACGGCGTCGGCGCGGATCTCGCCGAGGCGCGCATAGCGGGCCTGCTTCTCGCGGATGGTGTAGGCCTGCTCGATGGCGGCGGCGCACAGCTCGGACACCGCGTTCTGCAGGGCGACGTCGGCCGGCGGCGGCTGCCAGTCCCAACGGGGCTTGCCGGCCACGGCGGCCAGCTCGCGGATGGCCTTGATGACGGTCTGCATCTGCTCGTGGCCGAACATGACGGCGCCGAGCATGACGTCTTCAGGCAGCTCCTGCGCCTCGGATTCGACCATGAGCACGGCGCTCTCGGTACCCGCGACCACCAGGTCGAGCTTGGATTCCTGCAGCGCCTTGAGGCCGGGATTTAGCAGGTACTGCCCGTCCTTGTAGCCCACGCGCGCCGCGCCGATGGGCCCGTTGAACGGCACGCCCGACAGAGCCAGGGCTGCCGAGGCGCCGATCATGGACGGGATATCGGGATCGATGTCGGGGTCCAGGGAGACCACCGTGGCGACGATCTGGACTTCGTTGTAGAACCCCTCGGGGAACAGCGGGCGCAGCGGGCGATCGATGAGGCGGGAGGTGAGCGTTTCCTTCTCGGAAGGACGGCCTTCGCGGCGGAAGAATCCGCCGGGGATCCGGCCTGCCGCGTAGGTGCGCTCCTGGTAGTTCACGGTGAGCGGGAAGAAATCCCGTCCCGGAGCCGCTTCCTTCAACGCCACGGCGGTAACCAGCACGACCGTATCGCCCATGCTACACATCACGGCGCCTGAGGCCTGCCGGGCGATGGCACCTGTTTCTAACCTGACGGTGTAGTCACCGTACTGAAACTCTTTTACGGTCGGTGTCACTTGCTACTTCCTTTTGGGGTTCGTACGGATTTACTTGCGCAGGCCGAGGCGATCGATGATGGCGCGATAGCGCTCCACGTCCTTCTTGCGGAGGTAATCGAGCAGCTTGCGGCGCTGGCTGACCATGTGCAGGAGACCACGGCGGGAATGGTGATCCTTGGCGTGGCTCTTGAAGTGACCGGAGAGGTCGTCGATGCGCGCGGACAGCAGCGCAATCTGCACCTCGGTGGAACCGGTGTTGGTCTCGGACTTGCCGAACTCCTTGATGATGTTCAGCTTCTGTTCAGCGGTGAGAGGCATCTCTGGAAAACTCCTGGCTAAAACTGCAGTACGCGTAAAAGTTGGGTATTTTAATCGCCCCCCTCCCTGGCGAACAAGCACGGCGGGGCCAAATAAGCACCCCGCCCATCCACATTGCCCGTGCCTGGCAGACGCGGGCCTCGAATCTCGTCGACGACGTCGCCTCCCCGCGGGAGGCGCGGCGAATCGCCCGGGACATCAACGACTTAACGCTGGACAACCAGGCGCTTGGGGGCAACGCGGCCGTCGTCGAGGATGCTGCCCACGCCGATGAAGCCCTGGCCTTCGCGGAACAGCCGCACCCAGCCGCGGGTGGGCGCCTGGGGCACCAGCACCGCCTGACCCTGGGACAGGTAATAGGCGGCCGTGTCGCTCAGTTGCACCACGGGCCAGTCCGACAATGCCTCCTCCATGGGAAGCAGCAGCGCGTCCAGGGCCTCCAGACCGGCGGCGGCGGTACGGCGCAGTTCGTCGAGGGTGACCGCCCCTTCCAGGCGGAACGGGCCGGCCGCATTGCGGCGCAGCGCCGAAAGGTGGGCGCCGCAGCCCAGGGCCTCGCCGATCTCCTCGGCCAGGGTGCGGATGTAGGTGCCCTTGCTGCAATGCACGTAGATCTCGAGTTCGTCGCCCTCGAAACGCACCAGGCGCAGCTCGTGGATGTGCACGGTGCGCGGCTTGCGCTCCACCTCGATGCCCTGGTGGGCAAGCTTGTAGAGCGGCTGGCCCTGGTGCTTGACGGCCGAGTGCATGGGCGGGATCTGGGTGATCTCCCCGGTGAAGCTCTCCAGCACCTCGCGCACGCGGGCCTCGTCGAAGCCGCCCACGGGCCGGGTCTCGATCACCTCGCCCTCGGCGTCCGCGGTGGTGGTGCGCACGCCCAGCTTGCAGGTGCCGGTGTAGATCTTGTCGGCGTCCAGCAGAAACGCGGACAGCTTGGTGGCCTCGCCCAGGCAGATGGGCAGGAGGCCGCTGGCCAGGGGGTCCAGGTTGCCGGTGTGACCGGCCTTGCGCGCGTCGAACAGGCGCTTCACTTCCTGCAATGCGGCGTTCGAGCCCAGGCCCACCGGCTTGTCGAGCAAAAGGATGCCATTGATGTTACGGCCGCGGCCGCGTTGATGACGAGCCATTCAATCCTCGGGTTGTTCTTTTCGATCTTTCGCCACGGCCTGGTCGATGAGCGCCGACAGCTGTGAGCCGCGCTCGCTCGAGGTGTCGTGCACGAAGCGCAGCTCCGGCAGCACGCGCATGATCATGCGCCGGCCGAGCTCGTGGCGCAGGAAACCGCCGGCCTTCTTCAGGATGGCGAGCGCCGTCTCCGCCTGCTGCTGGTCGCCGAGCACGCTCACGAACACCTTGGCGACGGCGAGATCCCGGCTCAGCTCCACCGCCGATACGGTGACCATGCCGAGGCGCGGATCACGGATTTCCTGTTGAATGAGCAGCGCGAGCTCGCGCTGCATCTGGTCTGCAATACGATCGGTACGGCTGTATTCACGTGCCATGGCCAACTCCCGCTCTCAGGGCTCGCAACGGAAACGGCGCCGCTCCGCGGAGCGGAGCGACGCCGCCTTGGCTCCGCATCAGAGCGTACGTTGTACCTGGACGCGCTCGAAGACCTCGATGTGGTCCCCGACGCGAACGTCGTTGTAGTTGCGCACGGCGATACCGCATTCCGTGCCCATCTTCACCTCGTTCACGTCGTCCTTGAAGCGACGCAGCGACTCCAGCTCGCCTTCGTAGATCACCACGTTGTCGCGCAGCACGCGAATGGGCGCGTGGCGCTTCACGGTGCCGTCCACGACCATGCAGCCGGCCACCGCACCGAACTTCGGCGAGCGGAACACGTCGCGCACCTCGGCCAGGCCGATGATGGTTTCCTTGAATTCCGGCGCCAGCATGCCGGTCATGGCCTTCTTCACCTCGTCCAGCAGCTCGTAGATGATGCTGTAGTAGTGAAGGTCCACGCCCTGCTCCTCGATGAGGCGCTTGGCGCCGCCATCGGCACGGACGTTGAAGCCGAGGATGATGGCGTTGGAGGCCACGGCCAGGTTCACGTCGGACTCGTTGATGCCGCCCACGCCGGCGGACACGATCTTCACGCGCACCTCGTCGGTCGACAGGTTCTCCAGTGACTGGGAAATGGCCTCGGCCGAACCCTGCACGTCCGCCTTGAGCAGGATGTTGAGGGTCTTGACCTGGCCTTCTTCCATCTGGGAGAAGACGCTGTCGAGCTTGGCCTGCTGCTGGCGGGCCAGCTTGACGTCGCGGAACTTGCCCTGACGGAACAGCGCCACTTCGCGCGCCTTGCGCTCGTCGGGGACCACGATCACCTGTTCGCCCGCGTTGGGCGTGCCGGACAGGCCGAGCACCTCCACCGGGATGGACGGGCCGGCTTCGTTCACCGGATGGCCGTTCTCATCGAACATGGCGCGCACGCGGCCATATTCAGAGCCCGCGAGCAGCACGTCGCCCTTGCGCAGGGTGCCGCTCTGCACCAGCACCGACGCCAGCGCGCCGCGGCCCTTGTCCAGGCGTGATTCGATGACGGTGCCGGTCGCAGGACCGTCCTTCACCGCCCTGAGCTCCAGCACCTCGGCCTGCAGCAGGATGGCTTCCAGCAGCTCGTCCACGCCCGTGCCAACCTTGGCCGACACGTTCATGAACATGGTGTCGCCGCCCCAGTCTTCGGGGATGACGTCCAGGCTGGACAGCTCCTGGCGCACGCGATCCGGATTGGCCTCGGGCTTGTCGATCTTGTTCACCGCCACGATGAGAGGCACGCCGGCAGCGCGCGCATGCTGCACGGCCTCCTTGGTCTGGGGCATGACGCCGTCGTCGGCGGCAACCACCAGCACCACGATGTCCGTCACCTTCGCGCCGCGGGCGCGCATGGCCGTGAAGGCGGCGTGGCCGGGCGTGTCGAGGAAGGTGATGACGCCGCGCGGAGTCTCCACGTGGTAGGCGCCGATGTGCTGCGTGATGCCGCCCGCTTCGCCCGCCGCCACCTTGGTGCGGCGGATGTAGTCGAGCAGCGAGGTCTTGCCGTGGTCGACGTGGCCCATGATGGTGACCACGGGGGGACGCGCTTCGCCCTCGCCTTCGGCGCCGGTCTCCTGGACCAGTTCCTCTTCCAGGGCGTTCTCGCGCAGCAGCTTGTACTTGTGTCCCATCTCCTCGACAACGATAGCCGCGGTCTCCTGATCGAGCACCTGATTGATGGTCACCATGGAGCCCATCTTCATCATTTGCTTGATCACGGCTGCCGCCTTGACCGACATACGGTTGGCGAGTTCACCCACCGTGATGGTCTCGGGAATGGTCACTTCGCGCACGATGGGGCCTGTGGGTTTGGCAAAACCGTGGGCGCCTGCCGCGCCGGAGGGCGCGGCGACGGGCTTGGAAGGCTTGGCCTTCTTCTTGCGCCGCGCGGCCACGTCCGCACGCTCGGCGGACACGTGCAGCTCACGCCGGCCATAGCCGGCCATGTCCTCGTCCAGGGTCTCGCGGCCGCCGCCCTTGCCGCGCTTGGGTTTCTTTTCCGGCTTCGGCTCGGGCTTCGCTTCCGGCGCGGGCCGGCGTTCGGGAGCCGGCGCGGGAGCCGCCGCCTTGCGGCGCTCCTCATCGGCCCTGCGGCGAGCTTCCTCTTCGGCGCGGCGCGCCGCTTCCTCGGCGGCCCTGCGGGCCTCTTCCTCGGCACGGCGGGTTTCTTCCTCGGCGATACGGCGTGCGGCCTCTTCGGCGCGATGCTGCGCTTCGAGCTGGAGCTGTTTCTCCAGACGCTCCACGACGTCGTCTTCGCGACGCGCTTCCGGCTCCTCGACGACCTCACGCTTAACGTAGGTGCGCTTCTTGCGAACTTCCACGGTGACGGTCTTGGCCGCGCCCCGGGCGCCGCCGCCGGCCGGCTGCCGCAGCTCACTGGTGGTGCGGCGCTTCAGCGTGATGCGCTTGGGCTCGACCGAGGCCTCACCGTCGCCCTTGTCGCTGCCGTGACGATGGCGGAGATAGGCAAGCAACTTTTCCTTGTCCTCATCGCCAATCACGTCGTCGCCCGCCTTGGCCGATACGCCCGCGCCCGCGAGCTGGGTCAGCAGGCGATCGAGCGGAACGCCTATGACTTCAGCAAACTGTTTGACGGTCACTTCTGACATGCACTACTCCTCGTTCGGCCCGCCCTCAGGCCTCGAACCACGGCTTGCGGGCCGTCATGATGAGTTCGGCGGCGCGCGCTTCGTCCACGCCTTCGATCTCGGTCAACTCGTCCACCGACAGTTCAGCCAGATCTTCCATGGTCACGACGCCGCGACGGGCCAGCGCGAACGCGAGCTCACGATCCATGCCCTCCATGCGGAGCAGGTCTTCGGCAGGCTCGGCGGTCTCTTCGCTGCTGATTTCGCGCGTCACCAGCACGTCCTTGGCGCGGGCGCGCAGCTCGTCGACGGTTTCCTGATCGAATTCCTCGATCTCGAGCATCTCGCTCACCGGCACGTAGGCGACTTCCTCGATGCTGGAGAAGCCTTCCTGCACCAGGATGCCGGCGATTTCCTCGTCCACGTCCAGTTGTTCCATGAACAGCTGCACCAGGCGCCTGGCTTCCGCGTCGGTCTTCTCGGCGGCCTGGTTCTCGGTCATGACGTTGAGTTCCCAGCCGGTCAGCTCGCTGGCCAGCCGCACGTTCTGGCCGTTGCGGCCGATGGCCTGCGACAGCTGTTCCTCGGCCACGGCCACGTCCATGCTGTGCGCGTCCTCGTCCACCACGATGGACACCACTTCCGCCGGCGACATGGCGTTGATCACGAACTGCGCCGGGTTCTCGTTCCAGAGGATGATGTCCACGCGCTCGCCGTTGAGCTCGTTGGTCACCGACTGCACGCGCGAACCGCGCATGCCCACGCAGGCGCCTACGGGATCGATGCGCGGGTCGTTGGACTTCACCGCGATCTTCGCGCGCAGGCCCGGGTCGCGGGCCGCGGCCTTGATTTCGATAATCCCCTCGCCCACTTCCGGCACTTCCAGCTTGAACAGCTCGACCAGGAACTCGGGGCGGGTGCGGCTCACGAACAACTGCGGGCCGCGCGGCTCGTGACGCACGTCATAGAGGTAGCCGCGCAGGCGATCGCCCGGGCGCACGGCCTCGCGCGGGATCATCTCCTCGCGGGCGATGAAGGCTTCGGCGTTGGCGCCCAGGTCGAGATAGATGTTGCCGCGCTCCACGCGCTTCACCACGCCGGTGACGAGCTGGCCCTTGCGTTCCAGGAAGGCATCCACCACCTGGGCGCGCTCGGCCTCGCGCACCTTCTGCACGATCACCTGCTTGGCGGTCTGGGCCGCGATGCGGCCGAAGGCCACGGACTCGACGGGTTCTTCCACGTACTCGCCGGGCTGGATGGCCGGGTCATCCACGCGCGCAGCCGAGAGCGTGATCTCGCGCTCCGGGGCTTCCAGCGGCACGCCTGCGGTGTCGTCGACCACGCGCCAGCGGCGGAAGGTCTCGTAATCGCCGGTGGTGCGGTCGATCTGGACGCGGATGTCCACGTCGCCGTCGTAGCGCTTCTTCGTTGCGGTCGCGAGCGCAGCCTCGATGGCCTCGAAGATGATCTCCTTGGACACGCCCTTCTCGTTGGACACCGCATCTGCTACCAGAAGGATCTCTTTGTTCATAACCGCCCCTAACCTAAGCTTCGCTACTGCTCACGTACCACGTCGATCTGTTCTGCAGAAACCCACACGGGCGGCCGGGCCGCACCGGTCCGTTGCCGCTCGCCCGCGCGTGGGCTCCTCTGTCGAAACAATCAGCCCTTCCCCAGGTTCTCCCAGTCGGGAACCAGGTGGGCATACTCCACATCCGCCAGCGGGAACACCCGCTCCACGCCGTCCGCCTCCAGCACGACCGCATCGTCGCGCAGGCCCAGGAGACGGCCCTTGAACTTGCGGCGGCCTTCCACCGGCACCTTCAGGCGCAACTGCACCTCGCTGCCCGCGAAGCGCTCGTAATGCGCCGGCCGGAACAGCGGCCGCTCCAGCCCGGGCGAAGAGACCTCCAGGGTGTACTGGCCCTGGATGGGGTCTTCCACGTCCAGGACGCCGCTCACCTGATGGCTCACCCGTTCGCAGTCGTCGACGGTGATGCCCTCGGGCCTGTCGATGTACACGCGCAACAGGGAATGCCGGCCCTGCGGCTTGTACTCGACGCCGACCAGTTCGTAGCCCAGGGCTACGATTGCCGGTTCGATGAGCTGCTCCAGTCTTTCCGCCCGCGCCATTTCATTCCCGGAAACAAAAAGTGGGCCCGAGGCCCACGTACCTGAAACCGAACAAGCCGCGCATTCTAACATGTTGATTTGTCATGACCAACATGCGTCGCGCGCTGCACACGGCGGCCCCGTGAGGCCGACGTGGTGATAACAAAAAGCCCCGAATGCGGGGCCTTTGCTGTGCCTGAGCGTGGCGCACCTCGGAGGCGTCAACCCATCCCCTATCTCGGGCCGACGAATTCTAGCGTCAGCGCGCTTGACTGTCGAGCCTTTCCCGAAGCTAAGACCTCGGGCCTGCCCCGGGGTTCAGGTATGTATCAACCACGGAGGCCACGGAGACCACGGAGAAAAGCAATTAACCACGGGGGACACGGGGGACACGGGGTTCCCGGTGTGGATGACCAACCCACCTGGTGTGGCTACGTGACAGCCGGTTGGGGAAACCAGGGAACGTCAGGGATTAAGGTCCGGAAATGGCTTTTCTCCGTGGTCTCCGTGACCTCCGTGGTTGCTCCCGTATCAGTCGGCCTCCCGCTCCAGGCCGCAGCACTGGGCGGCCGGCTCCACCGCCGTCCCGGCGGTGAGGACGGCGCCGGTGATGGGGTTGGGGCGGAATGTGGTGCAGCCCTTGAGGCCCTGGTCGTAGGCGCTGCGGTAGAGATGGCGGAAGGCCTCGAACGGGTAGTCCGCAGGGACGTTGATGGTCTTGGAGATGGAGTTATCCACGAAGGGTTGCAGGGCGGCCTGCATGGCCAGGTGGTGCTCGGGGGCGATGCGGTGGGCGGTGACGAAGGCGTCGGGCAACGGCGCGTCGCCGT
>JBFXES010000066.1:0-14665 GCA_050179875.1 Thiohalomonadaceae bacterium | reverse complement strand
CGAAATGGCGGGACGCCGCCTGGATCAGGCGCTGAGCGAACTGTTTCCGGAGTATTCCCGTTCGCGCCTGAAGAAGTGGGTGGACGAGGGTCACGTCCAGGTGAACGGCCGCGTGCTTCGCCCCAAGGACAAGCTGGCCGGTGGCGAGTCCCTCACCGTGGAGGTGCTGCCCGAACGGGACGAGCGCCATGCGCCCGAGCCCATTCCGCTGCGCATCGTCTACGAGGACGACCAGATCCTGGTCATCGACAAGCCCGCGGGCCTGGTGGTGCACCCCGCGGCCGGCAACTGGGCAGGCACCCTGCTCAATGCCCTGCTGCACCACGCGCCGGAACTGGCCGGCGTGCCGCGCGCGGGCATCGTGCACCGCCTGGACAAGGACACCAGCGGCCTGCTGGTGGTGGCGCGCACGCTGGAGGCCCAGAACGCCCTGGTGGAGCAGCTCCAGGCCCGCACCGTCAGTCGCGAATACGAGGCCGTGACCGTGCGCGTGATGACGGCCGGCGGCACCGTGGATGCGCCCATCGATCGCCACCCCGTGGACCGCAAGCGCATGGCGGTGGTGGCCCACGGCCGCGAGGCGATCACCCACTATCGCGTGCTGGAGCGCTTTCGCGCCCACACCCACGTCACCGTGAAGTTGGAGACCGGCCGCACCCATCAGATCCGCGTGCACATGGCCCACATCAACTTCCCCCTGGTGGGCGACCCGGTCTACGGCGGCCGCCTGCGCCTGCCCGCCGGCGTCACCGAGGAACTGCGCCAGTTCCTGCCGGCCTTCCCGCGCCAGGCCCTGCACGCCGCCCGCCTCGGCCTCGAACACCCCCGCACCGCCGAGACCCTGAGCTGGAGCGCCCCCCTGCCCGAAGACATGCAGCAGCTGCTGGCCTTGTTGCGGGCGGATGCCGCTCGCGAATGAACCCAAGCGGACGGGGACGGAAGAAAAGCTTAACCACGGGGAACACGGGGGACACGGGGAACACAGGGAGACCGGTTTTTTGTGGAAGTGCGATCGCGCGATATCCGACGGAATCGCGGCCTGAGGCCGCTCCTGCGCAGAAACGATCGATTCCCCGTGTCCCCCGTGGTTGATGCTTTTTTGCCTTCAAGGCCGCCTACGTAAGTGAGAAACCATGGAATGCATTTTTCCTGACTGGCCGGCGCCTCCCCAGGTGCGGGCGGCGGTGACGACGCGGGTGGGTGGGGTCAGCGTGGGGCCTTATGCCTCGCTGAATCTCGGCGATCACGTGGGGGACGATCCGGCCGCGGTGGCGGAGAACCGGGCGCGGCTGGTG
The DNA here is from genome assembly GCA_050179875.1 of Thiohalomonadaceae bacterium. Lineage (GTDB taxonomy): Bacteria > Pseudomonadota > Gammaproteobacteria > Thiohalomonadales > Thiohalomonadaceae > JALOAT01. The sequence continues at coordinate 13,370 of JBFXES010000066.1, read as the reverse complement.
CAGGCCCTCGGGCTGCCCTCGGAGCCGCGCTGGCTGAAACAGGTCCACGGCACCTGCGCCCTGGACGCCGCGGCGGCGGTCGGCGGCTGCGAGGCCGACGCCGGTTTCGCGGCCCTGCCGGGCGTGGTGTGCGCGGTGCTCACCGCGGACTGCCTGCCGGTGCTGTTCTGCGATCGGGCCGGCACGCGCGTGGCTGCGGCCCACGCCGGCTGGCGCGGCCTGGCGGCGGGCGTGCTGGAGCGCACGGTGGATGCCCTCGGTGCCGCCCCCGCGGACGTGCTCGCCTGGCTCGGCCCGGCCATCGGGCCGCAGGCCTTCGAGGTGGGCGAGGAGGTGCGCACGGCCTTCCTGAGCCAGGATCGAGGCGCCGGGACGGCTTTCCGCCCGCACGGGGAGGGACGCTGGCTCGCGGACCTTTACGCCCTGGCCCGGCGCCGCCTGAGCCGGCACGGCGTGGATGCCGTTTACGGCGGCGGCCTGTGCACCTTCTCGGATCCGGCGCGATTCTTCTCCTATCGCCGCGACGGCGTGACCGGGCGCATGGCCAGTCTCATCTGGCTCGGTGAGACCCGCGAGTGACGCAACGGGGAGGCCGCGCATTGGGCCTGGTGACAGCGTCCCCCGCCGGCAGCGCCCCGGTTGCCGCTTTCGGTTATGATTCCCGCTTTCGCGTCTCGACGGATCTTCCATGACTTTGCTTGCGTTGGTGGTGGCGTTCTGCCTGCTGGGTGGCGTACTCAGCGTGATCGCCGCGGCCACTTTCCTGGTCCTGCCCGAGGGTCTGCGTGATCGCGCCCTGCCGCACTTCGTGAGTTTCGCCATCGGCGCGCTGCTCGGCGCGGCCTTCCTCGCACTGCTGCCCCATGCCCTGGAGGCACCAGGCGTCGAGGACGCGCACGGCATCATGGGCACGGTGCTGCTCGGGCTGCTGGCCTTCTTCCTGCTTGAAAAAATGGTGCTCTGGCGCCATTGCCATCACGGCCTGTGCGAACCCGGGCACGAACACCATCATGCGGTGCCGGGCGTGCTGATCCTGGTGGGCGACGCCATCCACAACTTCGTGGACGGCGTGCTCATCGCGGCGGCCTTCCTCACCGACGTGCACCTGGGCATCGTCACGGCCATTGCCGTGGCGGCCCACGAAATCCCGCAGGAGGTGGGCGATTTCGCCATCCTGCTGCACAGCGGTTTCAGCCGGGGCCGGGCCTTCGCCTATAACATCCTGGCGAGCCTGACTACCGTGGTGGGCGGCCTGCTCGCCTGGTTTGCCCTCGCGGGCGTGCAGGATGCCGTCCCCTACGTGCTCGCCATCGCCGCTTCGAGCTTCATTTACGTGGCCGTGGCCGATCTCATTCCCGGCCTGCACCGGCGGGTGAACGTGGGCGCCACGGTACAGCAGGCCGCGTTGATCGCAGCGGGCGTGATCGTCATCTACTTCTCGCATTCCACGCTGCATTGAGAACAGGAGCACGTATGAACAAGTGGTACATGTTGACCCTGGTGGGCAAGGACCGTCCCGGCATCGTCGCCAAGGTGAGCGCGGCGCTGTTCGAGGCCGGCGGCGACCTGGGCGAGGCCAGCATGATGCGCCTGGGCGGCAACTTCTCCATCATGCTCATGGTGCGCTACAAGGGCACCACCAAGCAGCTCGCGGACGTGGTCGAGCCCGTGGCCGACTCCCTCGGCCTGCACTACCACGTGGATCACATCGAGGGCCAGTTGCACCACCACCATGTGCCGGACGTGCGCATCACGGTCTACGGCGCCGATCGCGCCGGCATCGTGGCCAAGGTCACCGGTGCGCTGGCCGAGGCGGGCTTCGACATCACCGACCTGGAATCGGACGTGGCGGGCACCGAAGCCAAGCCGATCTACATCATGCAGATCGAAGGCGTGGCCCGCGAAGGCGTGGAAGCGCTGCAATCCGCACTGGATGTGGTCGCCGCCGAAGGCATCGAGGCGAAGCTCAGCACCATCGAAACACTGATCGGCTGAGGGCAAAGAGATGAACCACGGGGGACACGGGGAACACGGGGGGGATGAAGTGAAGGCAAGACATGCGCGCCTCGGTAATTCCGCGCAGCCCGAACATCGCACTGGCGCCGTGTGCACCGGTATTCCCCGTGTCCCCCGTGTTCCCCGTGGTTAAGGCTTTTCTCCAAAATGGCCATTCTTGAAATACTCACCTATCCCGACGAGCGCCTGAAACGGGTTTCCGAGCCGGTCGAGGTGTTCGACGACGAACTGCGCGCCTTCATCGCCGATCTGGAGGAGACCATGCGCGCGGGGCCGGGCGGCGTGGGCATCGCCGCGCCCCAGGTGGGACGCACCCAGCGCATCGTCATCGTGGACTGCTCGGTCACGCGCAAGCCCGTGCCCAACCACGGCAGGCTCGTGCTCATCAATCCCGAAGTGCTCACCTGGGAAGGCATGGAAGTGGGCCGCGAGGGCTGCATGTCCGTACCCGACTACACCGGCAACGTGATCCGCGCCACCCGCCTCACCCTCGCCGCGCAGAACGAGCACGGCGACAAACTGGAACTGGAGTTCGAAGGCTTCGAGGCCCGCGCCGTGCAGCACGAAATGGATCACCTCGACGGCCTGCTGTTCCTCGACCGCCTGGTCTCCCGCCGCAACGACCTGTTCCGGCGCAAGGTTTACCAGGAACCCAAGGCGACGAAAAAAGCGTGAACCACGGGGAACACGGGGGACACAGGGAATCCTTCGAAGGTTTGCCGTGACTACCCGTAGGAGCGGCCTCAGGTCGCGATTGACATCAGACACCGCCACGGCCTGAGGTTGCACCACACATCGAATGGATTTCCCCGTGTCCCCCGTGTTCCCCGTGGTTATTCTTCTCCTCTTCCTCGCCGCCGGCTGGCTGCTGTTGCGAGCAATGGAGCGCGCCAGTGAGGCGGATTGGGGCAACCGCTGGCTGAACCGGCTGGACGGACTGAACCGGCTCTTTTGCCGTCATGTGCACGGCCTTGAGACGGCGCATCTGGAGCTGCCGGACCATGGCCCGGCCCTGCTGGCCGCCAATCACGTCTCGGGCCTGGACCCGTTGTTGCTCATCGCGGCCAGCCGCCGGCCGCTGCGCTTCATCATCGCCAGCGAGCAGTATCACCGTTTCGGCCTCGAATGGCTGTTCCGCGCCGTGGGCTGCATTCCCGTGGATCGCACGGGCCGTCCCGAACGCGCCTTCCGCGAGGCGCTGAAGGCGCTGCGCGCAGGGGAGGTGGTGGCGCTGTTTCCCCACGGCACCATCCATCTGGACAGCGAGCCGCGCCGCCCGCTCAAACCGGGCGTGGCACGCCTGGCGCGGCTGGCGGGCATTCCGGTGCACGCGGCGCGCATCGACGGCGTGCGCGGACAGGGCCTGGTGATCGCCTCGGTGTTCCTGCCCAGCCGTGCCCGCGTGACCGGTTTCGCGCCCGTGCCCTGCCACACGCTGCACGGGCACGACTGTCTGGCGCGCTTGCAGAGCCTCATCGAGCCGGTGCACAAGAGCGCTTGAAGCATGGGGGCCCGGTCCCCATCTACGCGGGTAACACGAATCCTGCTGCCCGAGGTTGCGCTGCATGCGAATGGACAAACTGACCACCAAGTTCCAACTGGCCCTGGCCGAGGCGCAAAGCCTGGCCGTGGGCCGGGATCACCAGTTCATCGAACCCCTGCACCTGATGACCGCGCTGCTCGATCAGCAGGGTGGCACCGTGCGTTCCCTGCTCACCCAGGCCGGGGCCAACGTCAACGCCCTGCGCTCGCAGCTCGGCGAGGCCCTGGAGCGCCTGCCGCGGGTGGAAGGCACGGCGGGCGAGGTGCACCTGTCCAACGACCTCGGGCGGCTGCTCAATCTCACCGACAAGCTGGCCCAGCAGCGCAAGGACCAGTACATCTCCTCCGAACTGTTCGTGCTCGCAGCGAGCGAAGACAAGGGCCAGCTCGGTGAACTGCTGCGCCGCAACGGCGCGAGCAAGGCAGCCATCGAAAGCGCCATCGACAAGATCCGCGGCGGCCAGAAGGTGGACGATCCCAACGCCGAGGAGCAGCGCCAGGCGCTGGAGAAGTACACCATCGACCTCACCGAACGCGCCGAGCAAGGCAAGCTGGATCCGGTCATCGGCCGCGACGACGAGATCCGTCGCGTGACCCAGGTGCTGGCGCGCCGCACCAAGAACAACCCCGTGCTCATCGGTGAGCCCGGCGTGGGCAAGACCGCCATTGTCGAGGGCCTCGCCCAGCGCATCGTCAACGGCGAGGTGCCGGAGGGGCTGAAGGGCCGGCGTCTGTTGTCCCTGGACATGGCCGCGCTCATCGCCGGCGCCAAGTTCCGCGGCGACTTCGAGGAGCGCCTCAAGGCCGTGCTCAACGACATCGCCAAGCAGGAAGGCAACATCATCCTGTTCATCGACGAGATCCACACCATGGTGGGCGCCGGCAAGGCCGAGGGCGCCATGGACGCCGGCAACATGCTCAAGCCCGCGCTGGCGCGCGGCGAACTGCACTGCATCGGCGCCACCACGCTGGATGAATACCGCCAGTACATCGAAAAGGATGCGGCCCTGGAACGCCGCTTCCAGAAGGTGCTGGTGGACGAGCCCAGCGTGGAAGACACCATCGCCATCCTGCGCGGCCTCAAGCCCAAGTACGAGGTGCACCACGGCGTGGAGATCACCGACCCGGCCATTGTCGCCGCCGCCACGCTCTCCCATCGCTACATCACGGATCGCCAGCTGCCCGACAAGGCCATCGACCTGGTGGACGAGGCCGCCTCGCGCATCCGCCTGGAGATCGACTCCAAGCCGGAGGAGATGGACAAGCTCGATCGCCGTCTCATCCAGCTCAAGATCGAACGCGAGGCGCTGAAGAAGGAGAGCGACGAGGCCTCGCGCAAGCGCCTCGCCGATCTGGAAAGCGAGATCCGCAAGCTGGAGCGCGAATACGCCGATCTGGAGGAGATCTGGAAAGCGGAAAAGGCGGCGTTGCAGGGCACCCAGCACATCAAGGAGGCGCTGGATCGGGCGCGCCTGGATCTGGAAACGGCCCGCCGCGCCGGCGATCTCGCGCGCATGTCCGAACTGCAGTACGGCCGCATCCCTGAGTTGCAGAAGCAGCTCGACATGGCGGCGCAGGCGGAGATGCAGGAAACCCGTCTGCTGCGCAACAAGGTCACCGACGAGGAGATCGCCGAAGTGGTCTCCAAGTGGACCGGCATCCCCGTGGCCAAGATGCTGGAGGGCGAGCGCGAGAAGCTGTTGCAGATGGAAGAGGTGTTGCACAAGCGCGTGGTGGGCCAGGACGAGGCGGTGCGCGTGGTGTCCGACGCCATCCGCCGCTCGCGCGCGGGCCTGTCCGATCCCAACCGGCCCATCGGCTCCTTCCTGTTCCTCGGCCCCACGGGCGTGGGCAAGACCGAGCTGTGCAAGGCGCTCGCCGAGTTCATGTTCGACACCGACGAGGCCATGGTGCGCGTGGACATGTCCGAGTTCATGGAGAAGCACTCGGTGGCGCGCCTCATCGGTGCACCGCCGGGCTACGTGGGCTTCGAGGAGGGCGGCTATCTCACCGAGGCGGTGCGCCGCCGCCCCTATTCGGTCATCCTGCTCGACGAGGTGGAGAAGGCGCACCCGGACGTGTTCAACATCCTGTTGCAAGTGCTGGACGACGGCCGCCTCACCGACGGCCACGGCCGCACCGTGGATTTCCGCAACACCGTGGTGGTGATGACGTCCAACCTGGGCAGCCATGTGATCCAGGAAATGGCGGGCGAGGAACACTACGACCAGATGAAGGCCGCGGTGATGGAGACCGTGGGCCAGTATTTCCGTCCCGAGTTCATCAACCGCGTGGACGAGGTGGTGGTGTTCCATCCGCTGCAGAAGCACCAGATCCGCGCCATTGCCGCCATCCAGACCGGCTACCTGCAGAAACGCCTGGCCGAGCGCGAGATGGCCTTGGTCTTCGACGACGCCGCCCTCGACAAACTGGGCGAGGCGGGCTTCGACCCGGTGTATGGCGCCCGTCCGCTCAAGCGCGCCATTCAGACCCAGCTGGAAAATCCGCTGGCGAAAGCCATTCTGGAAGGGCGCTTCGTGGCGGGCGATCGCATCTGCGTCACGTGCGAGAACGACAGGCTGGTGTTCACGAAGGGCTGATCGAAGCCGTCCCGGTGCAGGGCCGTCGGCGGCGCGAGCGTGGATACGCCTCGCCGCTGACGGCGACCCCGGATCGTTTCCTTTTGGGAACCGTTCCACGCCTCGCCCAATTACGTAGGCGCGCCGCCCGGCTTGATGGCACAATCGACCGGTACCCAAGGAATGCCCATGACCCACGAAGCGAACCCCTGGTGGGGTGAATTCAGTCTGGCTGCCGGCGAACCCGGCCGGTGGCGCATCGGCCCGCTCGTGCTCTGGATCGAATGCGCGCACAAGGAATGGCGCCTCGCCTGGCAGCGTGAGGGCGCATGCGGAGAGGGCAGCGCAGGCGATGCCGGTGAGCGCTTTTTGCCGGACGCGGCCGCCACGCAACGGTTTGCCTTTCGACAGCCGGGCAGCACGGTATCCCTGCAACCGGCGCTGGCCGATCGCCCGGTGGTCTTCCGTCCCGCGCAACCGCTGTCCATCCCGCCGGGCGAGACCTGCACGCTCTATCTGGAATCACCGCTGTGGCTGGTCGTGCAGGCGGGCGAGCCGCGCCAGTCCCTGGCCGATGTTCCCTTGAGCCTCCCCTCGGATACCTGGTTCGGCCCGCCCGTGAGGCCCGGCGGCCTCGCCTATGCGCTCACCACACCTGCGGCCATGGAACTCACCGCGGTTGCCGACGGGCACGCGGTGACGCCGCTGTCGATCCGCAACGGCACCGATGCCGACCTGCCGGTGCAACGCATCCACCTGCCCGTCCCGCTGCTTGCGCTCTATCGCGCCGGCGACGGCAGGTTGTGGACCGAAGCCGTCGTGCTCGAACGCAGCGGCAGCGCCGATGACCTCGCCTCGCTCAGGCTGGGGCGCGGCGCGCCGGAGGAGGCGGGGAACTGCACGTTGCTCGCCCCGGCACGCCAGTCCGGCGATCGCAACCTGGTGATCCAGGCCTTCAGTCGTTTGTTCAGTTGAGAGGACTCGCATGGAGTTCTGGGACAGCATCAGCACCGTTCTGAACGACGAGTACCTGCCCAAGCTGGTGCGCGCCGCGGTCGTGCTCGGCCTCGGCTACGTGCTCGGCAAGGGCCTCAGTTACGTGGCCGTGTTCGTCGCCCGCAAGTACACGGGGGCGCAAGGCGTAATGATTGCACGCCGTGTCGGTTACTGGCTCATCATGGGCGCGGCCATCGCCTCGGCCATGTCGCAGTTGGGTTTCGAGATCGGCGTGCTGCTGGGCGCGGCGGGCATCATCACCGTCGCCCTCGGCTTCGCCTCGCAGACCTCCGCCTCCAACCTCATCAGCGGCCTGTTCCTCATCGGCGAGCGGCCGTTCGTGGTGGGCGACGTGATCAAGGTGGGAAACACCACCGGCGAGGTGCTGTCCATCGACTTGCTGTCGGTGAAACTGCGCACCTTCGACAACGTGTTCGTGCGCGTGCCCAACGAGTCGCTCATCAAGTCCGAGATCACCAATTTCACGCGCTTCCCCATACGACGTGTGGACCTCAAGCTTGGTGTGTCCCGCAAGGACGATGTGGCGCGGGTGCGCGAAATCCTGATGGGCGTGGCGGAACAGAATCCGCTGTGTCTGGCCGAACCGGCGCCGTTGTTCATATTTTTGGGTTTCGGCGATTCATCACTGGACATCCAGTTCTCCGTGTGGACGCTGCGGGAGAATTTCCTCGAGGTGAAGAACGGACTGCTGGAGTCCATCAAGCGTGCCTTCGACGAGCAGGGCATCGAAATCCCGTATCCGCAGCGCGATTTGCACCTGGTACTGCCGGATCACGACGCGGCGGCGCGCATCAGCGCGGCGGCTACCGGCACCCGCTAGCGGCACACTGGGTCACCACAACAAGGAGAACTGCATGGCCATAGCCGAACCGGCGGTCGAAACCTACCTCAACCGTCCCATCGCCAAATACGTGGCTGCCACCCGCCCGCCGTTCCTGCTGGCGGCGCTGGTGCCATGCCTCATCGGCCTGGCCACGGCCTGGTACGACGGGATCGCCCCGCTCGCCCTCACGGCCGTGCTCACGAGCATCGGCGCACTGCTGGTACACGCCGGCGTCAACGTGCTCAACGACTATTACGATGCCTTGAACGGCACCGACGCGGCCAACAAGGAACGCATCTATCCGTTCACCGGCGGCAGCCGCTTCATCCAGAACGGCGTGCTCAGTGAACGCGAAACCGCCGTGTTCGGCAGTGCGCTGTTCGTGGCCAGTACCCTCATTGGCGTGGTGCTGTTGCCCTACGCGGGTTGGGGCCTGGTGGGCGTGGGGCTGGTGGGATTGCTGCTGGGCTGGGCCTATTCCGCACCGCCGCTGGCGCTGAACAGTCATGGCCTGGGCGAGATTTCGGTCGCGCTCGGCTTCGGTTTCCTGATCCCGCTGGGCGCCGACATGGTCCAGCGCGGCGCCTTCGACACCCTGCCGCTGCTGGCGGCAGCGCCCTACGCGCTGCTGGTGGCGGGCCTGCTGTACATCAACCAGTTCCCCGACTGGGTGGCCGATGCGGCCGCCGGCAAGCATCACTGGGTGGTGCGACTGCGTCCGCGCCGCGCGCGTTGGGGTTATCTGGGCATGGTGCTCGTGGCCTATGGCGCGTTGCTGTTGATGGTCTGGAGTGAAGTCCTGCCGGCCACCGCGCTGCTCGGTCTGCTGGGCGCACCGCTCAGCCTGCGCGCCGCCATGGGCGTGCTCCGGCATGCGGAGCGTCCTGCGATGCTGGCGCCGGCCATTCAACTCACCATTGCGGCGATGCTGGTGCATGGGGTGGGGTTGTCGGTGGGGTTGGTGCTGGCTGCTTGATGCAGTTGATTTCGTAGGTCACGTTGCGAAGCTACGTGACATCTTCACGCTGTGCATGTCACGTAGGTGCTGCGCACCAACGTGACCTACGCCTGTTGTCCCCGCATTTTTGTCGCCCTCGCGCTCGTCTGCCCAAGACAGAGTGACTAAGGTTTTATGTGACCTCGGGGAGAAAGCCATGCGACTGCGCGATGTGTTCACCGCCTCCCATCTCCAGGAACCCCTCAACGGCGCCCGCGCCGACCTGGGGGCCTTTCTGGAAGCCAGCCTGGTGATGGTCAATGAGGCGCAACTGCGCGGGACGTCGGCGCGCACAGGCCTGTGTCTCTATGCCTGGGGAGCAGCGCGCAGCCTTGCCCGTCACCATCGCCTGAATCCGGCGCAGCGGCGGCGGCTGGTGCGCGATGCGGTGCAGACGATAGCTCGCAACTACCCCGTGGACTGTGCCCCAGCCTGTCACGGCCCGGCTCGCCGCGCCGCTATGGGCGAAGGCGCAGCCGTAGCGGACAACTGGCTCATGGGCGAAAACGACGCGCCACTGCGCTGCGCGCAACTGCTTGCGGAGTGGCGCGCCGGCAGGGAGTAGCAGGGGGCGTGCATGGAATCGGAGTGGGCGCGCTGGTTGGCCGCCTTGGGCATCCTGGTACTGGGCGGCGCTGTGTTGTTCTGGCTGGGGACCCAGGTGCGCCGGCGCGCGGTGCGACGCGTCCGGAGCGATGACACGGTCGGGATGATCTGCCGCGTGCTGGTGCGCACGCGTCCCGTGCTGCTGACCCTGCTTGCCCTGCCCCTGGCCAGCCTCGCGCTGGAGATGCCCGAGCACCTCCGCGGGTGGATCGGTGCCTTCACCATCGCGGTGGTCCTGGCCCAGGCCGGGTCGTGGGGCAGCGCCGCCATCGGCGTGTGGGTGACGCGTTATCAGCAGGTCCATGCCGCCGACGCGGAAGCGGTCACCGGCATGCACATGCTTGCCTTCCTCCTGCGTCTCGCGCTCTACGTCGTCCTGCTTCTGCTGGTCATCGACAACATCCCGGGCGTGGAGATCACCGCGCTCATCGCGGGGCTGGGCATCGGCGGCATCGCCGTGGCGCTCGCGGTGCAGAACATCCTCGCAGACCTGTTCGCGTCCATGTCCATTACGCTGGACAAGCCCTTCGTCATCGGCGACTTCATCGCCGTGGGCGAGCACCTCGGCACGGTGGAAAACATCGGGCTGAAGACCACGCGCCTGCGTTCCTTGACCGGCGAGCAACTGGTGTTCGCCAACGACGACCTGCTGCGCAGCCGCCTGCGCAATTTCAAGCGCATGGCGCAGCGGCGCGCGCTGTTTACGGTGCGGGTGGCGCTCGATACGCCGCAGGAGAAGCTCGCGGCGATTCCTGCCATGTTGCGGGAGATCGTGGAGGCCCAGCCGGAGGTGCGCTTCGAGCGGGCGCACTTCAAGGAATTCGGCGAGTACGCGATGGTGTTCGAGGTGGTCTTCCACATGCTCACCCCGGACTACAACCGCTACATGGACACACAGCAGGCCATCAATCTGGCCATTTGCGCACGCTTCGGGCGGGACAGCATCGCCTTCGCGATGCCTGCCCGTGTCGTCCACGTGGCCTCGGGACGGGAGTGAGCCGGCTCAGGCCGGCACGTGCTGGTCGATGAATTCGCGGATGAACTGGGCCGGCTTGCTGCCGGTGAAGCGGCCCGCTTCCTCGCCGTCGATGAACAGGACCACGGTCGGGAATCCACGCAGGCCATAGCGGCCGCACAGCTTCATGTTCTCGTCGGCATCCACCTTGGCCAGGCGCACGCTGCCCGCGTACTCTTCGATTACGCGGTGCAGCACGGGCGCGAGCGACAAACAGGGGCCGCACCAGTCGGCCCAGAAATCCACCAGCACGGGGGTCTCATGGGAGGCCTGGAGCACGGTATGCTCGAAGTCCTCCAGGGTGGCGTCGAAAATGAGTGCTTTGTCTTTCATGGAAAGGCCATGTATGAGGAGCCCCGCAATTCTGGTGTGCGGTCAAGCAGGCTGCAATTACCCTGATGGGCTAGTGGCCGGCGCACCGGTGGTGGCGCGCTGATGGCGCTGGTTGCGGCCATGTCCCATCCGTGGGAACTGACACCGCGCGAGGCCATGGCCTTGCAGCGCGAACTGGCGCCGCGGGTGGTGCGGGAGGATCGTCTGGGTGACGTGCGCTGCGTGGCCGGCGTGGATGTGGGCTACGAGGAAGGCGGGAAGCTTACCCGTGCGGCCGTGGCAGTGCTGGATTTTCCGGCCCTCACCGTGCGTGAAAAGATGGTAGTGCGGGTGCCTACGCGCTTCCCTTATGTGCCGGGTTTGCTGTCGTTCCGCGAGATCCCCGCCGTACTGGAGGCCTTTGCCGCCCTGAAAAGCACGCCCGACCTGGTGTTGTGCGACGGCCAGGGTTTCGCCCATCCACGCCGCTTCGGCCTTGCCTGCCATCTGGGTGTGCTGCTGGACGTGCCCACTATCGGCGCCGCCAAGTCGCGACTGCTCGGGGAGCACCCCGAGGTGCCGCCCGAACGCGGCGCCTGGGTGCCTCTCACTGACCAGGGCGAACTCATCGGCGCGGTGCTGCGCACCCGTGCCCGCACCCGGCCCCTGTACGTGTCCGTCGGCCACCGCATCAGCCTGGAGACCGCGCTCCGCTGGACCCTCGCCTGCGCTCCGCGTTACCGCCTTCCGGAAACCACGCGCGCGGCGCATCGACTGGCATCAGGGGATTGAACGACGCCCGTCCGTGTATGCAAATCCTCGCCTGATGGCGGTGTTCCCACGGGTCAATGATGGGTGGCCAGTTGGGGCATGCCGGAGAGCTGCACCGAAACCAGCAGCAACTCGTCGCCGTTCAGCAATTCGGTGCGCAGGTCACCGCAGTCGGCGCATGCCAGGGAATTGGGGGAGGCCTCGGTCTCCGCGCCGCAACTCAGACAGCGCACGTGCACGGCGTCGGTTTCGATGATGAGCTCGGCGCCCTCGGCACGCGTGCCGGCGGTGGCGAAGGGAAAGGCATCGGCCAGCAGGTTGGGTTCGACGCCGGACAACGGGCCCACGCGCAACACCACCTGCTCCACGCGCTCGGCACGATGTTCGCGTGCGATTTCCAGCACCTGGCGGATAAGTCCCTGGCAGAGCGACAGTTCATGCATGGCTGCTTTCCGCAGCGAGCGTCACGTCGAGCCGCTCCCAGGTGGTCAGTGCCTCGTCCGGGACGACGTTCCGGATGGTGTAACCCAGGTGCGCCATGACCGGCGGTTTGTCCTGCTGCACGAACAGGCCCGCCTCGCGCTCCATCCCTGCGGTACGGCAGCGGGCCGCGGACCCGCTGGTTTCGATCACCTGCATGGGGATGCCGAGGCACATGGGAGTGTCCTTTGACGGCATGGGAGCCGCTGAAGCCATACTAAGCCATCCCCACCCCGCCCTCAATGCGGCTTTGCCCGACCACAACGATCATCACGCTTCCTTATCTCCGCGCTCCGGTCTATTGCGAAGCCCGTGGCTGCCGGTTTAGGGTGCCGCTATCGGGCGTGACCGAAAGGCGCCACGATCATGAAGGAATGGAACCATGGGGCTTGACGACATCGGCGTGCACGTGGTGCACGGGAATGGCAACGGACGCGCCGTGCTGAACGAAGTGGCACGGCTGCTGCAACAACTCATGGAGACGGGCGAGGGGGGCAGTATCGACATCGGGCGCCTGCCGCTCACCGACGAAGACTACGACCTGCTCGACGACGTGCTGGGCGAGGGCGAGGTGCATGCCGTGGTGAATACCCTCGGTTCCACCGAAGTGGTGGAGGCGGGCGTGCCGGGCGTCTGGTGGGTGACCCACTACAACGCCGAGGAAGAAGTCATGGCTGAGTTCATCGAAATCGCCTTCAGTCCCGAGATCCTGCAGAGCCCTGTGGAGGACGTGAAGGAAGGGCTCGAGGCCCTGCGCGCGCGCCTGCTCGAGGAACACCTGAGCGGCTGAGCGCCTCGCCGTGGAATCGCTACCGCTTGATGTCCAACGGAAAAACGGAAGCGGCATGTCCGACGAGCACCGGGTTTTCCGAAAATGCCGCGGTGCGACGTGCCGACCCCGGGGATGTCAGGTGATGAAACGCTGATCGGCGGTGGCGATGTCGCGCAGGAAGAGCCGGAGTTCGGCCTCGGCGTCCTCCCGGGAATCGAACGGGCCCCGATCGGTGCCCTCCCGCGTGGCGAAGAACCACTTGTCCCCCACACTGAACAACCGGCCGGAACGAAAGGGTACCGGGCCGGTTTCTCCTTTCCTGTTTTCGCGCATTTGAGCATCTCCCTGTCGCGCCGAGGCTTTTCCAATTACTAACGACTCGCAGGCGCGTGTCAAGCGCGCCTAACCTGGCGAATGGCGGGGGGAGGGACGAACCGCGC
>JBFXES010000065.1:0-14682 GCA_050179875.1 Thiohalomonadaceae bacterium | reverse complement strand
TCGGCATCTGCGGCCAGGCGCCATCGGACTTCCCCGAGATCACCGAATGGCTGGTGCAGCGCGGCATCGAGTCCATCTCCCTCAATCCCGATTCCGTGCTGCGCATGAGCAAGGTCGTGCTCGACATGGAAAAGGCCGGCAAGCGTCCGGATTGAGCAGAGAAAAGATCAACCATGGAGGCCACGGAGACCACGGAGGAAAGGAAAAGCAATTAACCACGGGGGACACGGGGAACACGGGGAACACGGGGAACACGGGGATCGGATTCGGGACAAGGAACGGCGTTGCTGCCAGTCTGTACATGGCGGTTTTGGCCACTCCCGCAGAAGAAGATGGATTTCCCCGTGTTCTCCGTGGTTCCCAACAAAAAAGAAGCCGCTTCGTTGCCGAAGCGGCTTCACCGCGTTAAGGGCGCGGCCCTCCCCCCTATTTGTCTTCAGAGCGCGCGGATCACACCGGTTACGATGCCGAGGATCTGCACCTCTTCGTTGCGGAGCATGATGGGCTCCATGGCCGGGTTCGCCGGCTGCAGGCGGATGCCGTCAGGCTCCACATAGAATTTCTTCAGCGTCACCTTCTCGCCGTTGATCATCGCCACCACGGACTGCCCGTTCGCGGCCGTCTCGCGCTTCTCGATGATGATGATGTCTCCGTCCTGGATGTTGTCGTCCACCATGGAATGCCCGCGGACCCGCAGCGCATAGGTGTTCTTGCGCACCATCTGGGCCGGAACGGAGACCCGCTCCTCCACCTCGCACACGTCCATGGGCGCGCCGGCCGTCACCGTGCCGAGCAGGGGGATGTCCACCATGTCGGAAGGGCTGAGGGCCACGTCTTCCAGGCCCGGGACCCACACCGGACGGTCTTTCCGATCAAGGATGTAAGAAATCTCCGCCACCGCGGCCTCCCCATGCTCCTCGGCTTCCAAAGCCTCGTATACTACGCCGCCATGAAAAAGCCAATTCCACTACTCGTCGTGACCAGCCTGGCGGTGGGCCTGCTCGCCGGCATCGCGTTCTGGAACGGCGCGGGACCAGCGCTTCCGCCGCCCGAACTGGAGGTTCCGCTGCTGCCGGAACCGCGTCCCATCACGCCCTTCCAGCTCACCGACCACGACGGCAACCGCCTGGATGCCGACAGTCTGCGCGGCCGCTGGTCGGTGGTGTTCATCGGCTACACCCATTGCCCCGACGTCTGCCCCACGACCCTGCAGACCATGACGGCAACGGCCCGGCACATGGCCGAATCGCCCGATGGCATGGACCATACCCGGTTCATTTTCGTCTCGGTAGACCCCAAACGGGATAGCCCCGCCCAGTTGAAGGAATACCTCGCCTACTTCCACCCGGCCTTCATCGGCGCCACCGGCGAACGGGAACAGATCGACGCCCTGGTGCGCCAGTTGGGCGCCATCTACATGTTCGAGGGCGACACGACCGGCGACAGCTACATCGTCAACCACTCCGCCACCCTGTATGTCGTGGACCCCCAGGGCCGTTTCTACGCGCGCCTGCAGCCGCCCCACGACGCCGCCCAGATCGCCGACACCCTCGCCCGCATCCGTCATTTCTACGAACGCTGATCCATGCCGCCCGAACGCACTCCCTCCTTCATCGATTACCTGAAGGCCTGGCCGCAGTACCTGATGCCGGGCCATTTGCTGTCACGGGGCATGCTGGCCCTCACGCGCGTGCGCTACGCGGGCTTCAAGAACCCGCTGATCGATTTCTTCATCAAGCGTTTTCGCATCGACATGAGCCAGGCGGCACAGAGCGACCCGCACGCCTATGCCGACTTCAACAGCTTCTTCACCCGCGCCCTCAAGCCGGGCGCGCGCCCCGTGGACATGGCGCCCGAGGCGGTGTGTTCGCCGGTGGACGGCACGGTGAGCCAGATCGGCGCCATCGAGGATGGCCGGGTGTTCCAGGCCAAGGACCACGATTTCACCGTGCTCGAACTGCTCGGCGGTTCCGCGCAGCGGGCCGAGCCCTTCCTGGGCGGGCGCTTCACCACCATCTATCTCTCGCCGCGCGACTACCACCGCATCCACATGCCGGTGAGCGGCACGTTGCGCTGCATGGTCCACATCCCGGGCCGTTTGTTCAGCGTAAACCCCGCCACCACGCGCGTCATCCCGCGGCTGTTCGCGCGCAACGAACGGGTCGCCGCCGTCTTCGACACGGAACTCGGCCCCATGGCCGTGGTGATGGTGGGCGCGGTGTTCGTGGGCAGCATCGAAACGGTGTGGCAGGGCGTGGTCACCCCGCCGGCCGGCAAGATCGTGCGCACCTGGCACTACGACAAGGTGAGCGCGCCGCGCTTCGACAAGGGCGACGAGATCGGGCGCTTCAACATGGGCTCCACGGTGGTGCTCCTGTTCGGCCCGGACGCGCTTGCGTGGGAGGCAGGGCTTGGGGCGGATGTGCCGGTGGTGATGGGACAGCGCATCGGCACTCGCCTCTGAGCGCCCTTTTCTGGTTTCTTCGGGGTTCGCAGGTCACGTTGCGAAGCTACGTGACATCGCCCGAACCGAATCTGTAATCCACGCGGAGCCTTTTCTTGTGGGAGCGAGCTTCCGCTCGCGATTTGCGTGGTAGCGTTGCGGCGGTGTTGGATGGGTGATGCCGTAGGTCACGTTGCGAAGCTACGTGACATCTTCGCATCGCGTATTGTCAAGTAGGTGCTGCGCGCCAACGTGACCTACGACCACTCCCCCTCACGCCCGCTCCAGCGGAAACGCCATCACTTCCTCAATGGATGCCGCGCCCACGGCCAGCATGATCAGCCGGTCAACCCCAAGCGCCACACCCGCGCAATCGGGCAGGCCGTGGCGCAGCGCGGCGATGAGACTCTCGTCGGCGGGGACGTCAGGCAGCCCATTGCGGGCGCGCGTGGCGCGGTCCGCGGCGAAGCGCCGCGCCTGCTCGTCCGCGTCCAGCAATTCGTGATAGCCGTTGGCCAGCTCCACGCCTTCGCAATACAGCTCAAAACGTGCCGCCACGGTGTCGCCGCGGGCATCGCTGCGCAGGCGCGCCAGGGCCGCCTGGGATGCCGGGTAGTCGTGGAGGAAACACAAGCGCCCACGCCCGAGCTGCGGTTCCACCACATGGGTCAGCAGCAGGTCCAGCCATGCGTCACAGCCCTCCAGGCCGGGTACTACGGGGACGCCCAGGCGCTCGCAGGCGGCCACCAGTTCCGCCTCGCCCGCGCGCAGCGGGTCGATGCCCGCATGGCGCTCGAAGGCCTCGCGGTAGCTGAGGCGCTCGGTCGGGCCGAGGGCACGGGTTTCACCCAGCACCTCCCTCGCCAGCGCCTCCACCTCGTCCATGAGGGCGTGGTCGTCGAAACCCGGGCGATACCACTCCAGCAGCGTGAACTCGGGATTGTGGCGGCGCCCCGCCTCGCCCTGGCGAAAGACGTGGCAGAGCTGGTAGATGGGCCCGCTGCCTGCGGCCAGCAGGCGCTTCATGGGGAACTCCGGCGAGGTGTGCAGGTACAGCGTGCAGCCCCCGGGTGCGCCCGGGCCCTCGTAGCGGGTGGTGAAGCTTTCGATGTGGGGGTCGGTAGCGCCCGCGCGGGACAGCAGGGGCGTTTCCACCTCCATCACGCCGCGGTCATGAAAAAACGCCCGTATCCTGGCGAGGATACGGGCGCGGGTCTGCAGCACCGCGAGCGTGGCGCTCGGGGCCCAGTCGGTCATGGGGACGCTCAGGCCTTCTCGGCGCGGGACAGGTATTCGCCGGTGCGGGTGTCCACCTTGAGGGTGTCGCCGATGTTGATGAACAGGGGCACCTGCACCACGGCGCCGGTTTCGAGGCGGGCGGGCTTGCTGCCGCCGGTGGCGGTGTCGCCGCGGATACCCGGCTCGGTGTCCACCACCTTGAGGATGGTGTGGTTGGGCGGGGTCACGGCGATGGGCACGCCGTTCCACAGGGTGAGGATGCAGATGTCCTGCTCCTTCAGCCACACGGCGGAATCGCCCACGGCATTGGCGTCGGCGGAAAGCTGCTCGAAGGTCTCGGGGTGCATGAAGTGCCAGACCTCACCGTCGTTGTAGAGGTACTGGTATTCGATGTCCACCACGTCGGCGCCCTCGACGGTGTCGCCGGACTTGAAGGTGCGCTCGATGACGCGGCCCGTCTTCAGGTTGCGGATCTTGACGCGATTGAACGCCTGACCCTTGCCGGGCTTCACGAACTCGTTTTCAATGATGGCGCACGGATCGCCATCCAGCATGATCTTGAGCCCGCGCTTGAATTCATTGGTGCTGAAAGTAGCCATACCTGCCTCGTTCCGGGGCCAATACCCCTACCAATAAAGCCGAATATGATACCTCGAAGCGCCGATTGGAAACACGCCCTGGCGACGGCGGTGCGCGACCCTGCAGAACTCATCGCCCTGCTCGACCTGCCCCGTGAACTGATCCCCGCCGCCCGCGAGTCGGCGCAGCGTTTTTCCCTGCGCGTGCCCCGTGCTTTCCTGGCCAGGATGCAGAAGGGTGATCCGGACGATCCCCTGCTCCACCAGGTGCTGCCCCGCGCCGCGGAAAACCTGGAAACGCCCGGTTTCGTCGCCGATCCCGTGGGCGACATGAACGCCCGCCGCGGGCCCGGCGTGCTGCAGAAGTACCGGGGACGCGCCCTGCTGGTGACCACCGGTGCCTGCGCGGTTCATTGCCGCTTCTGCTTCCGCCGCCACTTTCCCTATGGTGAGGAAAACGCCTCGCAGGCCGACTTCGGCGAGGCCCTCGCCCTGCTCGCGGCCGACGGCGACATCCGCGAGGTGATCCTGAGCGGCGGCGATCCGCTCATGCTGGACGACGAGCGCCTCGGGACGCTGGTGCAGCGCCTCGCCCGCATCGCCCATCTGGAACGATTGCGCATCCACAGCCGCTTGCCCGTCGTGCTTCCCGAGCGCGTCACCGGAGGACTCATCCAGGCCCTCACCGGCTCGCGCCTCCCCTGCGTGATGGTCGTACACGCCAATCACGCCAACGAACTGGATGCCGCCGCCATCGACGTTCTGAAGGCCATGAAGGCCGCGGGCATCACCCTGCTGAACCAGTCCGTGCTGCTCGCCGGGATCAACGACGACGAGGACCGGCTCGCGGCCCTGTCCGAGGCCCTGTTCGCTGCAGGCGTGCTGCCCTATTACCTGCACATGCTCGATCCGGTGAGCGGTGCCGCCCACTTCAACGTGGATGAAACCCACGCCATCGACCTCATGGAGCGCCTGCGTGCGCGCCTGCCCGGTTATCTGCTGCCGCGCCTGGTACGCGAGATCGCCGGCGCGCCGGGCAAGACCCCCGTGACCGCCAAGGTGGAAAACCCCGGCTGATTGGGCAAGAATGGGCCCGCACAGACGCAGGGCCGGTCCGGGAGCGACCGTGAAAAGCAAAGAAGACGCACTCCATCTCGTCGTCATCGACGACTCATCCAACGACGCGGAGACCGTATCCAACATGCTCCGCAACGCCGGACACGCCGTGCGCGCGACCCGTGTGGAGGATGCGGAGGACTTGCGCAAGACCCTCACCGCGCAGCCCTGCGACATGGTGCTCGCCAAGCTGGAAATCCCTTTCTTCAGCGCGGCCGAGGCGGTGGCCGTGATCCGCGAAATGAAGCTCGAGGTCCCCCTCGTGATCATCGAGGAGAGCGGCAAGCACCCGGGTGCGCTCGCCTGCCTCAAGGCCGGCGCGCGCGACACCGTGTCGCTGTCCGATCCCGAGCGCCTGGAGCACGTCGTGCTGCGCGAAGTGGGCGACCTGAACGTGCGCCGCCGCCTGGCGGAATGTGAGCTGGCCCTTGCCCAGGCCAACGAGCGGGCGCAGGAGCTGGTCGATACCTCGCGCGATGCCATCGCCTACGTGCATGAAGGCATGCACATCTACGCGAACGAATCGTACGTGCAGATGTTCGGTTACCAGGACGTGGCGGAAATCGAAGGCATGCCGCTGCTCAGCATGGTCAGCCCGGACGACCACGGCAAGTTCAAGGAATTCCTGCGCCGCATGGGCCGGGATCATCAGGGCACAGGCTCGCTACAGGTGCGCGCCTTCAAGGCCGACGCCACGGAATTCCAGGTGACCATGGAATTTTCGCCCACCACCTACGAGGGCGAGCACTGCATCCAGGTCATCATCCGCGACCAGACCCTCAGCCGCGAGCTGGAACAAAGGCTGCACGACCTCTCGCGCCAGGATCTGCTCACGGGCCTGTACAACCGGCAGTATTTCCTCGACGTGCTCCAACAGACCGTCGTGGACGGACGCCAGCACGGCGCCGTGCTCTACCTGGAACCCGATCAATTCCGTGCCCTGCGCGAGGAACTGGGCATCGCCGCCAGCGACCTGTTGCTGGCGGATCTCGCGGCGCTCCTCAAGGACGAGCTGAGCGACGACTCGCTGGTGCTCGCGCGCTTCGACAGCTACGCCTTCACCGTGCTCGCTCCCGACATCGAAGATGAACGGGCAGCGGCACTGGCCGCTCACATCGTGAAAGCGGTGGAGGGACACGTGGCCGACGCCGGCGGCCGCACCGTTTCAATCACCTGCAGCGTGGGTGCAAGCCTGTTCAACGAAAGCGTGACGGACGCTCAGGAGGTGTTGCGGCGTGCCGAGAAGGCGCGGCGCACGGCCATGGAGGCGGGCGGCAACCGGGTGGAGGTCTACAACCCCGCCGCCGAGGAAATGGCCGAAAAGGAACGTGCGCTGCTCTGGACCAAGAAGCTGAAGATCGCGCTGCGCGACAATGCCTTCTACCTGGTATTCCAGCCCATCGTCAGCCTGCACGGCGACCCCAACGAAAACTACGAGGTCTACCTGCGCATGACCGACGATGGCAAGGAGGTGGACCCGACGGAATTCATCCCCGTGGCGGAGCAGACCGGGCTCATGGCCGCGGTGGACCGCTGGGTGCTGCACAACGCCGTGAAGGTACTGGCGGAACGCTGGCGCAGCGGCAAGCGCACCAACCTGTTCGTCAACCTCTCCGAGGCCTCGCTGAAGGACGCCAAGCTGCTGCCATGGATACGCGAACTGCTGAAGGCGGCGCGCCTGGAAGGCAACTGCCTCGTGGTGGAAGTGGCGGAGAACGTGGCCCAGGCCAACCTGCGGCTGTTGAAGCCTTTCTTCGACGGCCTCAAGCAACTGCACGTGCGCACTGCGCTGGACCACTTCGGCGCCGCGCCCAACGCCACCAACCTGCTGCGTCACATACGCACGGATTTCCTCAAGCTCGAAGGCAGCCTGGTATCGAGCGTCGCCCGGGACGTCCAGCAGCAGCGGCGCCTGAAGGACCTCACCAATGCCGCCAAGGAGGCGAAGTGCCAGACCGTGGCGGAATTCGTCGAGGACGCCAACACCCTGGCCGTGCTGTGGGGCAGCGGCATCGATTACATCCAGGGCTACTTCCTGCAACGCCCGATCCGCGAGCTGAACTACGACTTCAGCGGCGAGGCGAGTTTGTAGAAGAAGAGAAAACCACGGAAGGTCACGGAGAAAGGATGGGATGTAACATCCATCCTCACCTCACGTGAGTCACGTTGGCGCGTAGTGTGGGAGCGAGCTTCTGCTCGCGACGGCCTGTCGTTTCCACCGGCCCCGAAGTCGCGAGCAGAAGCTCGTTCCCACGAGATACTTGCGAAGTTCTTCTCCGTGGCCCTCCATGGCCCCGTGGTTAATCTTCTCAGCCCATGGCGCGCAGCGCGGCGATGCGTTCCTCGAGGGGCGGGTGGGTGAGGAACAGTCTGCGCAGGCCCTGGGCGACGCCGCCCGAAATGCCGAACGCGGCCATCTGGTCGGGAAGCGGCTGGGTGTGGGCGGAGCGCAGGCGTTCCAGGGCGGCGATCATCTTCTGGCGCCCGGCCAGGCTGGCACCGCCCGCATCGGCCCGGAATTCACGCTGGCGGGAGAACCACATGACGATCACCGAAGCGAGCAGGCCGAGCACCAGCTCCGCCACCAGGGAAGTGAGCATGTAACCGATGCCCGGGCGGTACTCCTCGTTGTTGTTGCCCTGCAGGGCGCGGTCGACGAGATGGCCGACGACGCGCGCCAGGGCGATCACGAAGGTGTTCACCACGCCCTGAATGAGCGCCAGCGTGACCATGTCGCCGTTCGCCACATGGCTGACCTCGTGGGCCAGCACCGCCTCGGCCTCGTCACGGGTCATGCTGCGCAGCAGTCCCGTACTCACCGCCACCAGGGCATTGTCGCGGTTCATGCCGGTGGCGAAGGCGTTGACCTCGGGGCTGTCGTAGATCGCCACCTCGGGCATGCCGATGCCCGCCTGCTGCGCCTGGCGCTTTACCGTATTCACCAGCCACGCCTCGGCTTCGTTACGCGGCGTGTCGATGACCTGCGCGCCCACCATGCGCATGGCCGACCACTTGGACATGGCCAGGGATATGAAGGCGCCGCCGAAGCCGAACAGGGCGGCGAACACCAGCAGGCCCGTGAAATTGATGCCGCCCTGCTCGATGAACCTGTCGAGCCCCAGCAGGCGCGCCGTGACGCTGAGGAGCAGAACCACGGCCAGGTTGGTAAGGACAAACAGAATGATGCGTTTCATAGAAGCTCCGTAGCACTCCCGTCGATGCAGCCGCGTTAGTGGGGGCGGGCCGCGTTCTTTTCAAACCGGACTCACCAAAGACCGCGCCATTGACACAAGGGTTCCGTGGCCATTCCCGCACAATCCTCGGGTATATCAGCAAATTATTCTATCCTGCATTGGCTTATAATCGCGGTTTTCGCGCCTTTTCGCGCCACATGCCCCCGCCCCGAAACCGCGAACACAAGGAAGCCTTCGAGCATGAACAAACCCGTGCAGTGCAACATCTTCTGGGTCCAGCTGTTCCCCTTCTTGCGATGGTGGCACCGGGTGGACCGGCAAAGCCTCCGCGATGACGCCCTCGCCGGGCTGACCGGCGCCCTGATTGTCCTGCCCCAGGGCGTGGCCTTCGCCACCATTGCGGGACTGCCGCCGGAATACGGCCTCTACGCCGCCATGGTGCCGGCCATCGTGGCCGCGCTGTGGGGCAGTTCCTGGCACCTGGTCTCGGGCCCCACCACGGCCATTTCCATCGTGGTATTCGCGTCGCTGAGCCCACTGGCCGAGCCGGGCAGCGCAGAATACATCCGCTACGCCCTGACCCTGGCGCTGCTGGTGGGCGCAATCCAGATAGGCATGGCGATCGCCCGCATGGGCACCCTGGTGAACTTCATCTCCCACTCGGTGGTGATCGGTTTCACCGCCGGCGCGGCCATTCTCATCGCTGCGAGCCAGGTGAAGAACTTCTTCGCCCTGAACATCCCGCGCGGCACGGAGTTCTACGAGATCGTTCACCAGCTCGTGGTGCAGATCGGAGACGCCAACCCTTACGTGACCGCGGTCGGCATCATCACGCTCGTGACCGGCATCATCGCGCGCAAGTATGCGCGCAAGGTGTACATGATCGTCGCCATGCTGGCAGGCAGCCTCGCCGCCTTCGCGCTCAACGCCCTCTTCGGCGGCGCCGGCGTGACCGGCATCAGCACCGTGGGCGCCCTGCCCACCCATCTGCCGCCCCTGTCCCTGCCCGACCTGTCCCTCGGCACACTGCAAAAGCTGGCGCCCAGCGCCCTCGCCGTCGCCCTGCTCGCCATCACCGAGGCCGTGTCCATCTCCCGTTCCATCGCCTCGCGCTCGCAGCAGCGCATCGACGGCAACCAGGAATTCATGGGGCAGGGCCTGTCCAATTTCGTGGGTGCCTTCTTCTCCGCCTACCCCTCCAGCGGCTCCTTCAACCGCAGCGGCGTGAACTACGAAGCGGGCGCAAAGACCCCGCTGGCATCGGTGTTCGCCGCCGCCGCGCTGGCGCTCATCGTGCTGCTGGTCGCGCCGCTGGCCGCCTACCTGCCGGTGGCCGCCATGGCAGGCATCCTGTTCCTGGTGGCCTGGGGCCTCATCGATTTCCACCACATCCACGTGATCACGAAGGCGAGCCGCTCGGAAACGGCGGTATTGGCCACCACTTTCCTGGCCACCTTGTTCATCGAACTCGAGTTCGCCATCTTCGCGGGTGTGATGCTGTCGCTGATCCTCTATCTCAAGCGCACCTCCAACCCGCGCATCCTCAGCCGCGTGCCCGATCCGCAGGCGCCGCGCCGCCAGTTCACCACCGATCCCGCACTGCCCGAGTGCCCGCAGTTCAAGATCATCCGCATCGAGGGCTCGCTGTTCTTCGGCGCCGTGAACAACGTGGAAACGGCCATGCAGCGGGTCGACGAGCTGGATCCGGGCAAGAAACACCTCCTGGTGGTGGCCAAGGCGATCAACTTCGTGGACATTGCCGGTGCCGAGATGCTGGCCAAGGAGGCGCAGCGCCGGCGCAAGCTGGGCGGCGGCCTTTACCTGTACGAGGTGAAGGACACGGTGTGCGAAATGCTGCACCGGGGCGGATTCATCGACGCCATCGGCGACGAAAACATCTTCCGCTCCAAGACGAAGGCCCTCGCGACCATCGTCGAGCAGCGCCTGGATCACGCCATCTGCCGCCACTGCGACAGGCGCATCTTCAAGGAATGCGCGCAGTTCGCCCCCGTGGCCGAATCCCTGCCCACGGAGGGCGCCGGGCAGCAACTGGCAGGCCGCGCAGCGTGAACCTCATCCAATTCCGCGCAACCGGCTAACGGGAACCATGATTTTGGCGTGCTAAGATGGAAGAGGTCTGGTGTTAACAACGTCAAGATCGTAAAAAGACACCACCCTCTGTGCAGCATCCTGGGGAATGATGTGAGGTCGTTGGTCCGGAAACTCCAAGCCCTGTTGGCCAACGCCGCGCTCGATGTCGCCGGCCGGGTGGCGCGGTATACGCCGCGCCACTTTCCCATTGCCTACAAGCTCGCGGTGGTGTTCACCCTGGTCATCACGGGCGGCATGTCCACGCTCGGAATCGTCGTCGCCCGGGATCAGACACGCCTGCTGCGCGCGCAAATGGCCGTCTTCGGCCAGACCATCGTGGGTCAGGTGGCCGAGGCCTCCAAGGAGCCGCTGCTCGCCGGGGACCGGTTGAGCCTGGAAGCCACCCTCAACAACCTGGTCGGCGAGAGCAGCGTGCTCGGTGCCGGCATCTACACGGACGAGCGCCTTCCCGTGCTGAAGGCGGGCTTGATGCCCGAGGAATCCTCCATCGCACCCGAGGTCTGGGAGCGGGGCTCCCTGGACTGGAAGGAGCAGGTTGCCGACGGCAATCCCCGTGCCCTCGCCTCCTTCATCGCCCCGGTGGTGTTCGAGGACGTGACCGTGGGGTATGCCATCGTCACCTTCGATCGCAGCGACATGGAAGGCGCCGAGACCCACACACTGCAGGCGGTGACGGGTGCCACGCTGATGCTGGTACTGGTGGGGATCGGGGCGTCCATCGTCCTCGGCAAGCGCCTGACCCGCCCCATCAACCAGCTCATGGACGTGAGCCGGGCGATCAGCGCAGGCAATTACCTGATGCGCTTCGATGAACGAAGGAACGACGAACTGGGTGCGCTCATGCAATCCATGAACACCATGAGCGAAGGGCTGCTGCGCAAGGAACAGGTGGAGCAGACCTTCTCGCGCTACGTGTCGCCCAATGTGGCGCGCGAGGTGCTCGCGCACCTCGAGACCGTCCAGCTCGGCGGCCGGCGCGTGGAGGCCACGGTGCTCTTCGCCGACATCGCCGGCTTCACCAGCATGTCCGAGGACATGCATCCCGAGGAAGTGAGCGCGCTACTCAACGAGTATTTCAGCTATGTGGCCGATGCCGCGCACGCCTTCAACGGCCACGTGGACAAGTACATCGGCGACTGCGCCATGCTGCTGTTCGGGGTTCCTGTCGAAGATACCGATCACCTGTTTCACGCCGTGGCCTGCGGCGTCACCATCCAGGCGCTCATCGGCAAGCTGAACCAGCGGCGCGCCGAGCGCGGCCAGCAGCAGGTGCAGTTCCGCATCGGCATCAACTGTGGCCCCATGCTCGCCGGCAACATGGGTTCGCGCGAGCGCATGGAATACACCGTGGTGGGCGATTCCGTGAACCTGGGCTCGCGCCTGGCCTCCGCGGGCGAGCCCGGCCAGATCGTCATCAGCGAGGAAGTGCAGCTCGATCCACGGCTCGCGGGGCGCGTGGAGAGCCGCAAGCTCGGCACCATCCGCCTGCGCGGCAAACGCCTGCCGGTGGCCACCTATCAGATCACGGGACTCGCCCGCGACTATGAGCCGATGCTCGCGGAAAAGCTCGAGGCCCTGCTGCGCAGGGAGAGCGCCGCGGCATGAACATGCGGCTGCTGTGGCTGCTCCTGTCCACGCTCCAGCTGGGGGCGTGCGCCATCATCCCCAGCCTCGAGGGTGACCTGAACGAACAGTTGGAGCGCAACCTGGCCGAAGACGAATATGCCCGCGCGCTCAACATCCTTACCTACGTGCGCGAGGATCATCCGGATTACGCGCGCCTGGTGGCGCGCCGCCCCATGGTCGAGGCGCGCGCCAGGGCCTTCGAAAAGGCCCAGATCCGCCGCGCCGCCGAACTGACCGAGCAGGGTGACTGGGCCGGCGCCTTCGAGACCTACCGCGCCGCCATCAACAAGCTGCCGCACAGCGTGCCGCTGCGCATGGAATTGCAAGCCTTCCGCCGCAAGCAGGCCAACCGCATCGAGGAACTCAAGATTGAACGGCTGGTGGCGCGGGCGCGCTGGCTGGAACGCGCCATCGCCCTGCAGCGATCCATCGTGCACGTGGACCCGGACGACTGGATAGAGCAGCGCCAGCTGGAGCGCTATCACGAGGAGGCCAACGCGCTGGCCGCCGAGCTGACCCGCATCGGCAGCGCCGCCCTGGAAAAAGAGAATCTCGGCGTGGCCGCACGCACCCTGCCCATCGCCGCGCGCCTCAGTCCCACGCCTTCGGCGGAATCCGCCGCCGACCGCCTGAGCCAGGTCGAGGCCGCACAGGTGCAGACGCAACGCCGCAGCCAGAATCGCGCCCTCGAAAAACTCCGTCATCGCGAGAGCACCTCGATGCTGGCCGAATTCCGCAAGGCCTTCACCGCAGGCGACCTGAAGCGCGCGCGCCAGCTCATGGTGCGGCTTGCGGAAATCGACGGCGCCAATCCCGAGGTGCAGACCGAGCGCAGCGCCTTCGAGGCGAAGCTCGATCAGGTGCTGCGCACCCACCTGGAGTCGGCCATCAGTCTCTACGGGCGCGGCCGCTTCGATGAGGCAGTCGCCCACTGGAACCGCGTTCTCGACATCGATCCCGAGCACGAGCAGGCGCGTGCAGGCGTGGAGCGCGCCGAGCGCGTCATGCAGAAGCTGCGGGAATTGCGGGAGAAGCAGAACGGCGCGCCGCCGGCCTCCTCCCCCCGCTGAACCGCCTCACGCCCCGATCCTGATCCCCTCCGCGCGCTGGAAGCCGCGCGGCAGCATGCTGCCGCGGCGCCCGCGCTCGCCCATGTAGTGCTCGATATCCGCGGGTTTGAGCGTCATGTGGCGCTTGCCAGCGAGGACCGTGAGGCTCTCGCCCCGCGGCAGCACCAGCGCACCCGCCACGAACTCCTCGCGGCTGGCGTGGCGGTCGGTGGAAATGGCGATGATCTTGTTACCCTTGCCCTTGGCGAGCTGGGGAAGTTCCTTCACCGGGAACACCAGCAGCCGGCCTTCATTGCTGACGGCGGCGATGAGGTCGGTTTCCAGATTGGTCACCCGACTGGGCGTCAGCACGCGGGCGTGCTCGGGTACCGTCAGCACGGTCTTGCCGCTGCGGTTGCGTGCCAGCAGGTCGTCGAGTTTCGCCACGAAGCCGTAGCCCAGATCGGTGGCCAGCAGCCACAGGTCGTCGGGCTCGCCCATGATCACGGCCATGAACTCTGCGCCCGGGGGCGGATTCACGCGGCCCGTGAGCGGCTCACCCTGACCGCGCGCCGAGGGCAGGCTGTGGGCCATGACCGAATAGGTGCGACCGGTGGAATCCAGGAAGGTGGCGAGCTGATTGGTCTTGCCGAGCGCGCTGGCGCGGTAGCCGTCGCCTGCCTTGTACGAAAGCGCCGCGGGATCGATGTCGTGACCCTTGGCGGCGCGCACCCAGCCCTTGGCGGAGAGCACCACGGTCACCGGTTCGGCGCCGATCAGCGCGGTCTCGTCGAGGGCCTGCGCCGCTGCGCGGGCCACGATGGGCGAGCGGCGCTCGTCACCGTAATCCTCCGCATCCTTGATGAGTTCGTCGCGCACCAGGTTCCTGAGACGCTTGTCGGAGCCGAGGATCTTCTCGATGTTGGCCTTTTCCTTCGCGAGCTCCGCCTGCTCGCCGCGGATCTTCATCTCCTCCAGGCGGGCGAGCTGACGCAGCTTGGTGTCGAGGATGAAATCGGCCTGCACCTCGGTGAGGTCGAAGCGCGCCATGAGTTCGCGCTTGGGTTCGTCCTCCTCGCGGATGATGCGGATCACCTCGTCCAGGTTGAGGAAGGCGATGAGCAGGCCGTCCAGCAGGTGCAGGCGCCGTTCCACCTTTTCGAGGCGGTGCTGCAGGCGGCGGCGCACCGTGGTGAGGCGGAAGGTGAGCCACTCGGAGAGCATGTCGCGCAGGTTCTTCACCCGCGGACGGCCGTCCAGGCCCAGCACGTTCATGTTCACGCGGTAGGTGCGCTCCAGGTCCGTGGTGGCGAACAGGTGGTTCA
>JBFXES010000064.1:0-14713 GCA_050179875.1 Thiohalomonadaceae bacterium | reverse complement strand
TCGTGGAACACCTCCTCCATGGCCCGGATGGCGTCGTTGCGCAGGTAATTGGCCGTTTTCACGCCGACCAGACGCAGGCCGGGATGGGCCTTCAATTCCTCCAGGAAGCCGCGGGTACGCAACTGGGCGGTGGTGGCGGTGGGCACGCCTTCCAGCATGAGCACGTCGCCGCGGCCCTTGAGCACCGCCGCCAGGTGGCGGGCGGCCTCGCGGCCGATGGCGGCGTCGTCGGGCGAGATGAAGGTGGTGTAATCCTCGGACTCGATAAGCCGGGTCAGCAACACCACCGGGATGCCTGCGCGGAAGGCGCGCGACACCACCGGCGTCATGGCCGCGCGGTCGCGCGGACTGGTGACCAGCACGTCCACCTTTCGCGCGATCAGGTCCTCGATGTCCAGGATCTGCTGGGCGGTGGAACCCTTGCCGTCCGTGACCACCAGCTCGACGTTGGGAAATCGCGCCAGTTCACGCCGCAGGTCGGTCGCCTGTGCGGCACGCCAGTCGTTGGCGAGCGTGTCCTGGGAAAAGCCGACGAGGATGCGGCGTGGCGGGTCTGCAGCCTCCACTCCGGCGGACAGCACAAGCGCCAGCGCGCCGAGCAACCACCCGAGTACCGGCCTACTGCGAAGCATGGAATGTCCTTTCCTGAGGCAGGGGTAAGCATGATACAACGCAGGGGCGCCCGGGGGCGATCCCGGCTTGTGTTGCGGGGCGCAATCTGGCGGTCCGCCAAGGGGAGAGGAACCACGGAGGCCACGAGGGCACGGAGGAATGGAATTCGCTTGCGGGGGCCCGCGCCACGGGGCGCATGGTCGTTGTGCCGCCGGTAGCCGGACAAGGCATGCGCCGACAGGGTCGGCTCCTAGGAAATTTTCCAGTATTTACGATATGCAGCCGGATTTTCCCATCGCCCCGGCCCTCGGCAACCGCTCCCTGTGTTGCTCTACCTCCGCATCCTTGTGCTTGGCTCCGTGGTCCTCGCCTGATCCACGCGCCTGACCCGTCATCCCCGTGTTCCCCGTGTCCCCCGTGGTTACGCCTTCAGACCTGCGTTGCATGAAGGAAAGCCGCCTCTCATCAAAGCGCCCCGATCACGTTCACGAAAATGCCCTGATTGTCGTAGTCGAGATCGGTGAGATCGTCCGAGAAGTCGGCGAAGTTGTAGCCGGCGCCCAGCTTGAGGTTGTCGCCGAAATGGCGATAGACGGCCAGCAGCATGCCGCTGCGGCGGTCCTGGGCGTCCGGCAGGTCGAGCAGCCGGGCCTCGATGACGGCGTCCCAGCGGTGGATGAAGTGCCAGTCGGCGCGGGCGATGTAGAGGTGGGCGCGGCTGTCGAAGAACTCGGGGTCCTCGCGGTCCATGGCCACCTGGCCCAGGCGGTAGGCGTACTTGCCGCCCACCGACCAGCGCGGGGTGAGGTCGTAAATGACATCCGCGGCGAAGATGTGGCTCTTCTGGATGAAGGCGGCGGCGGTGTTCTCCACGGTGACCTGGCCTGGTGACGGCAGGTTGTAGAAATAGGTGTACTTGAGCAGGGCGTTGAGCCGGTCGTGGCGCACCGGGCGATAGCCGTAGCCCGCCACCGCCTCGGTGTAGCTGCCGTCGTAGAACTCGCCCAGGGAGCTTTCGCTCTCGGCGTGATCCAGCTTGCCGATGAAGCGCCATTCCGGGGTGATCTGGTATTTCAGGCTGTTCTTGGTGAGCCAGGTGGTGCGCTCGGAGCGGCTCAGGTCGGCGGCCTCGGTGCGGTCCACGCGGTATTCCAGGGCGCTGGCCAGCTTCACCCCGTCGAAGCCGTAGCCCACGCGCACGCCCAGGGCGCGGCGCTCGATCTCGGCGCCGGTCTGGTTGTCGCGCAGCACGCCGTAGTCGGCGTTGAAGCCCAGGTTCCAGCGATCGGTGGGTGCGAGATCCACGCCCGTGGCATGGGTCAGGCCCGTGGGCACGTCGCCGTGGCTGTAGCGTTCTTCCAGGTAGACGCTGGTGGTGTCGGACCAATGGCTGCGGAAACCGGACACCAGGTTGCCCTTGCGCGCGCGCACGCCGTTGTCCGTGCGCTCGTTCTCCAGGGCGTAGTTGGAATAGACCGTGGTGCGATCCGACCACAGATACTCCGCGCCCAGGGTGCCCGCCTCGCCCAGGTCGCCGGTGGAGGCCTCGCCGGTAACGCTGAAGCGATCGGTGAGACGGTAGGCGCCGCCCGTGCCGATGCGGCCGTTGCTCTCGCGGTTGCCCGTGGTGTTCACCGTGTCCTGCACGTAGCCGTAGGCCAGCCAGCGCTCGCGGGAGTCGAAGGTGGCGCGCAGCACCACGTCGGTGCGTTCGCCCTCTTCCTGCGTGAGCGGCACCACCGGCGAGTTGTCCTCGCGGAATTCGTTGCGCACACCGGTGCTGAGGGTCCAGTGCTGATCCAGGCGGTAGTCCGCGTCCAGCTCGCCGGCGGAGGTCTCCAGGCCCTGGTCCTGCACGCGGCGATCGGCCTTCAGTTTCACTGCCAGACGCTCGGTCACGGGCAGGGACAGGGAGCCGCCGTACTGCTCGGTGTCCTTCAGCGTCTCCACGCCGGGCGCCGCATAGCCCGCCTCCACCGACTGGGTGTACAGCGTCGCCTGACCGCGGGCACCGGCGTAGAGATCGGACAGGGCCGCGCTGGCATCCAGGCGCCAGGCACCGGCGGGGCCGTCGGTGTCGGCTGCTGCCGCGCCGCCGGAGAAACTGAAACCGCCGTCCAGCGATTCCAGGGTATCAATGCCGGCACCCTCGCTCTGCGAGGCCTCGATCTTCACCCAGGTCTGCGCGTTCTTGCGCAGGATCAGGTCGGCGCCGCGCACGTCCCGGGCCTCGCCCGCTTCCTCGTCGTGGCTGGCGGTGAGGCCGATGCGCACGTGATCGCTGAACCAGTAGTGGGCGCGGCCGCCGTTGGACAGGTTGTCCAGGTCGTCGAAGCCCGGCGTGAATTCGTAGCGCGCCACCAGGAACACGGGGTTGCCTGCCCCGGCGCCGCTGTCCACCAGCAACTCGTCCGCAGCCGTGCCCGACAGCGGCTCGGCGAGCACGATGCGGCCCTGCAGGTAGTCGACGCTGTAGTCGAGCCCCGCGACCAGGTTCTTCACGGCGATCACCAGGCCCGAATCCTTGTCGCGCACTTCCACGCGCACGCGCTCGGAGCCGATGACGATGTCCTGGTGACGCAGGAAGTACAGCGAGCCGCCGGTGCCGCGGAATTCGTCGCGCCCGGCCACGGTGCCGGGCTGGGCGGCGAAGCCGTCAATCCACAGGCGCTGCTCGCCGAAGGCGGTGGTGTCTTCGGACTGGAAGTGCACGTTGGCGCCGTACAGGCCGCGGTCCACGTGGGCCAGGCTGTTGTCCACGTAGCCGATCTTGAAGTTGCCCCACAGGCCGTAGTTCTCGCGCTGTTGCAGCTTCAGGTAGAACTTGCCCATGGTGGGCGCGCCTTCCTCCACCGAGCCGTCGTCGCCGTAGGTGGGATAGAAGTAGTCGGGGTCGATGCGGCGGAACAGCGCATCCGGGGACTTGTCCATGAAGTTGGTGAACAGGTCTTCCACCGGGCCTTCCAGGGTGTCGGCGCTGGCGGTGAGGCGCCAGTCGTCGCCGAACTTGCCGTGGACGTAGCCGGCCAGGCGGCCGTCCACCGACAGGTCGTCGTCGTAGTGGGCCTTGTCGTTGGTGACCAGTTCGGCGGGGCCGTTGGTGTCGGACTGCGATACCGTGAGATCGGCGATGGCCACGTAGAACCAATCGCTCTTCTTCAGTTCCAGGTCGCGCAGGAACAGCTCGCCGTTGCCTGCGGCGTCCAGCACGGCCACCTCCAGGGTGTGCAGGCCCTGGGGCACGATCCTTTCGGTCACGAAGTCGTTGTCGGCGCCCAGGGGCACGGGTTCGCCGGCAACCCACACGGTATGGCCTGCGGGGATCCCCGAGCCTGTCACCGAAACCGTACCGCCGCGCACCGGGATGTTCTGCACCGCGAGGCGGTTCTCGCCGTAGCCGACCAGCAGTTCCTCAGCGGCGTCGTGCTGCGCCAGGTCGGCGTCCAGGCGCTCCAACACCCACAGCGATTGCGGCGCCGTTTCGTCGAACAGGCCGTCGCGGTCATATACGCGCAACACGTATTGCAGCTCGCGACGTGGGGCAGCGTAGGCAGCCAGGTTGACCTCCCACTCGGCCTCGCCCGCCTTGGTTACCGGGATCACGGCCAGGGGATCGTCGCGCGTGGAACGGCCTGCCTCGAACACGCGCACCTCGGCGCGTTCGATGAAGCCGGCATAGTTGGTGTAGGTCCTGAAGCGCACGAGATGGTCCGGGAACGGCGTCTCCGGGTCGTCCCGGTGACGCACGGTGGTGGGCCAGGCGCTCACGTTCAGGCGCGGCTTGAGCCGGAGGTTGTCGAAACGGAAGCGGATGTCCGCCTGCGCCAGCGCCACGTCCGTGCAGCGCTGCACGTCCTGGATGCTCTTGTTGGGATCGTCCACCGGCTTGCCGTCCACGGCGATGCGCATGAGGTTCAGCGCATAAGGATTGGCCGGGCTCACCTCGCGGGTGATGCGCGTGATGTCGAGCGCGTCGCTGTCGTCCAGTGCGGCCAGCTCGTCGTAGACCACCTGGACTTCCACGCGCGATTCATCGGCCTCCACGAAGCCCGCGTTCACCACGTCGGCGGACTGCACGTAGCCGCGGCCTTCGTGTTCCGCCTGGCGCGCCGTCAGTCCGAGCGCGGTGCTGACCCGCTCCATGGTGCGCCGTGCCCGTGCGGTGGAAAGGCCGATGTCGTCGCCGTACACCATGGCGGTGCGGCGATCCAGGCGGCGGTTGGCGGTGTAACCCACGAAGCGCAGGCGCACGTTGGCCTTGTCCTGCACCTCGCCCAGGATGGAACGCAGGCGGGCGAGATAATCGTCCGAGACCACCGGCTGGCCGCCCTGGAAATACACGGGTGCGATGGGTCCCGAGGGCGGGTCGTACACGCGGGTGACGGTCTCGGCGCCTGCCGCCTCGGGGCATAGCTGCGGCTCGTCCGGCAGTTCCTGCAAGGGGTCGTCGTACCAGTATTCCACTTCCACGCGGCGGTTGAGCGCGCGACCGGTGGCGGTGTCGTTGCTGGCCGCGGGTTGCGCGTTGCCCCGACCGTCGCTGTCCACGGCGCCGTCGGGCAGCTTGAGGCCTTCCTGCACCGCCAGCGCCACACGGCGCGCGCGCGCCTTGGAGAGGGCCAGGTGGTTGCCGTAGATGCGCGCGTCGCGACCTTCCAGCGGCACGTTGTCCGTGTGGCCCACGAAACGGATCACCACGTTCTGCTTGTCGCCCAGGTTGTTGAGGGCCTGCAGGATCTTGCGCTGGTACTCGGCGGGTATGCCGGTGGTCTCGTCGTCGAAGCGCAGCGGCGGCAGCAGGTTGCGGATGCGCGCGCGGCGGGCCTGGCCCTCGCGGTAACGCAGCTTGCACACGGTCTCCACGCGGCACACCTTGACACGGTTGAGCTTCTCGGCGACCAGCACCTCCTTCTCCACCGTCTGCGTCTCCACCTCGTCGTACCACACCTCCACTTCCACGCGGCGATTTTTCGCGCGCCCCGCGGCGGTGGCATTGCTCGCCACCGGTTGCGACTCGCCGGCGCCGTCGTAGGAGATGGCATCGGGCGGCAGATCGAGGGCGTCCTTGAAGAATTCCGCCACGGTGCCGGCGCGCTCGCGGGACAGTCCCAGGTTGTCGCCGTAGCGTTCCCGCGCCGCGCCGAGCAGGGGCACGCTGTCCGTGTGACCGACGAAGTGCACGCGCACGTTCTGCCGGCCCTTCATGCCGTCCAGCACCTCGCGCAACAGGCCGATGTAGTGCTCCGGAATGGAGGCGTCGCCGGATTCGAAGGGAATGGGCGGCACCACGTTGGGCAGTTTCACCGTGCGCACCCGCGCTTCCTGCACTTCCCTGCGTTCGATGCGATCGCCCTTGTTCTGGCTGTAGATGCCCTCGTCCTGCACCCAGGGCGTGAACCTGCCATCCACGGGCAACTGGCGCTCGGAGGCCTCGGTGATGGGCGTGTCGATCACATGGGCGCGCGCGCCC
This sequence comes from Thiohalomonadaceae bacterium, assembly GCA_050179875.1. Lineage (GTDB taxonomy): Bacteria > Pseudomonadota > Gammaproteobacteria > Thiohalomonadales > Thiohalomonadaceae > JALOAT01. Next base: position 8,631 of record JBFXES010000064.1, on the reverse strand, counting down.
TCCTCCGCCTGCGCGGGCATCATCCCGCCCGCGAACAGCCACAAGGCCAGCGGCGCGCACGCATGCGCGCAGCGGCTGAGGATTCCTCCGCGCTTCTGCACCGTTACGTTCGTCTCTTTCCGCGCCATGGCCATCATTCCCGCGCCCGCTCAGGCGGCGCGCCGCGGCGCCAGAAGATCTCGGTTTCGATGGACAGCGGATCGCAGCAGGCGACGTCCTGCCACATCCGCGCGATGTCGGCCTTCACGGCGTCGATGCGGCGCCCGACCAGGGCCTCGTCTTCCACGTCGGCCAGATAGGTCAGGCGCAGCACCGAAGGCGCCTTGCGCAGCTCCTCCATGAGCACGCCCAGGCGCGGCTGCCACTGCGGGCGCATGGTCACGGAGCCCGGCTCGAACACCTCGTCGGCCATGCCCAGGCTCACCACGCGGTGCAGCGCGGCGCCGAAGTTGAACTTCATCATCTTGCCGCGGGTGGCGCGCAACACCAGCGGGTTCTCCGTGGTGACGCGATAGCCGCTCGGGAGACTGCGATCATCCAGCTTGAGGATGAAGTTGCTGCCGCGATCCTCGTCCGGCACCACGGCGCAGGTGATATGGAAGCGGCCGTGTTCGTCGGTGGTGACGATGAGGCCGCGCGCACTCACCAGGCGTACGCCGGCGAGGCCGCCCTCGCCCTCGTCCTGGTAACCGTTGCGGTTGGCGTCGTCGAACACCTTGCCGATGATGTCGGTGCAGTCGAAGGTGGCGTCGGGCACCACGCGCACCGTGGCGCTGGCCTCGCCCGATGCAGGCGCGCCCGTGAGCAGGTTGAACACCTGGGCGCGGTTCACGTAATCGCCCTCCGACACGCCCGAACCCACCACCAGCAGCAGGGTGATGGTGTGCTGCGCGTCCACGCCCAGGTCCAGGCCTTCCCACGCCAGTTGCAGGCCGCGGCGCACGGGTTCCACCGCCTCGCCGTCCACGCGTGCCGAGCCCTCCACGTACTTGAAGCCGGCGGGGAAGCTGTCGACCACGGCCAGGTCGTGCAGCGGCGCGGTGAGGGTGTTGCGCAGCGTGATGGTGTACGGCACCAGTTGGCCGCGGGTCACGTTCACCAGTGCCGCCGTCTTGGTGATGGCGATGGCCGTGTCGAGCGTGGGATCGACGGCGATGTGGTTGTTGAACAACTGGCTGTCGCGCGGGATCTGCGCGTTGCCGAGCAGCAGATTGATGTGGTGGTTGGTGCCCGGGGTGCGTGCGGCCACGGTGGTGGGCGGTGCGAAGGCGGAGGCCTGCACCTCGCACAGATCGGTGGTGGCGGGCACGGCGTCATCGGCGCACACGGGCACCGAGTACGGGGTGCCGTCGGGGTTGCTGCCGTCGGTGCCCACGGGCGGGATGATGCGCGAGGGACCGGCCATGTAGCCGTTCGCCGGCGGCGTGACCCGGATCAGGTAGTTGCCGGGCACGGCGCAGCCGGGCTCGAAGCGCAGGTCGAAGCGGTAATGGCCGTCCGCGCCCGTGATCTGCCCCTGTTGCGCGGGGTCATCGAAGCAGTGCGCAGGCAGGGCCGAATCGCCGGGGTTCACCAGGGTGAGCTTCGCGCCTGCGACCGGCGTGCGCAGCACGGCGTCGTACACCACGCCATGCGGTTGCAGCGGCAGGTTCACCAGCACATTGCTGCCCGTGGGCGCCACGATGTGGCTGATGCGCTGCATGCCCGTGCGCCAGCAGGGCTCGACAGGATGCGTGGAGCAGCCGGTGAAATCGGAGTCGGTCCAGCCCAGAGCCGCGGTGGAGTTCGACGCGCCCGGTGCGCTGAGGCGCACTTCATAGCCTTCGAGGCCCGGATCGTTGGGCGTGAGGCCGGTGAAGCTGAAGCGGCCGCTGGCGTCCGTGAGCGCCGTGCCGATCACGGTGCCGCCGCGCAACACTTCCACGGTCCAGCCTGCCATGTGCGCCTCGCCGCTCTCCGCCTTGTGCTGCAGGTTGGCGTCGTGCCACACGTGGCCGCTGATGGTCACGCTGCCCGGCGTACCGCCGATGTCCACGGATGCGCTGGCCGAGGCATAGCGGCGCGGCGAATCCCAGCCCACCTGCGCGGTGTTGGTGATGCGCGTCCCCGCCGCAAGCCCGGGCTCCAGCGTCACCCTGAAGCGCAGTTCCGCGGTTGCGCCGGGCGCCAGCGGACCGTAGGTGGTGGAGTAATCGGCGGTGAGCACGCCGCCCGGCATGAGCAGGCCGGTGGTCGAACCGTCGAGCCTGGCGGAATCGGTCACGTACGAGGCCAGGCCCGCCAGCGCGTTCAGGTCGTCGGTGATGATCACGTGGGTGGCCGGGACATTGCCCGTGTTGCGCACGCGCACCACGTATTCCAGTTCACCGCCGGGCAGCGCCGTGCTGCCGCCCACCACGAACACCTCCTTGGTGATGGCGAGGCGCTGCGCCGGGCCCACGGTCACCACGGTGACCTGATCGCCGTTGGAGTCGATGCCGTCCGCGTCGCTGGGCTCCGGATCCTGCTGGTCGCTGATGAGGGTGCCCTGGTTCGGAATGTCCGTTCCCGGCGCCACGCCCGCATCGATGACCACGTCGAAGGTCACGGTCGCGCTGCCGTAACCGGAGACGATGCCGCCGCCCGCCGGCAGCGGCGGCGTGCGATCGGACGAACTCACGGCCACGCCCGCCACCAACGGCGACACACCGGGGGCGGGGGCGGGATCGGGCACGGTCAGACCGTTGAGAGTGGTGCTGTCGGCGACGTAGGTGGTGTTGGCCGGCGGCCCGTCGCGCAGCACCACGCCGGTGGCCGGGGTCGCCGCCGTGTTGACGATGGTGAAGGTGTAACGCACCACGTCGCCCGGATCGACGATGCCCGGCGTGCCCTGGTCATGCACCAGCGCTGCGGTCTTCATCACGTCGAGCAGCGGCACGTTGCCCACCACGTCGCGGGTGGGGTCGTCCAGCGCCGGCGTGTCCGGATCGTCGGAGGGCGTCACGCCCGTCGCGCCGCTGCCCAGGCCGGCGCCGGTGACGAAGCCCTGATTGACGATGGCCGTGCCGTTCACCACGTTGGGATCGATGCGCACGTCGAAGGTGACCGTGGCCACGTTGTCCGCCGCGTCATCCGCGTCGGCGCGCAGGGCGCCGGGGGTGGCGTCCTCCGGCGCGTGCACGGGCATGCCCTGCTCCAGGGGCGACACGCCGGGCGCGGGATCGGGCACGCTCACGCCGTTGAGGCGCGTGCTGTTCGGCACGTAGGTGGTGTGGACCGGGATGGCGTCGCGCAGCGTGACGTCCGCGGCGTTCTCCGAGCCCACGTTCTTGATGGTGAGGGTGTAGCGCAGCACGTCGCCCGCCATGAGCATGGCGGGATCGCCGCTGACGTCCGTGGAGATCTTGTGCACGCGGAACTGCGGCGCGGACTGGATGAGGGTGCGCGTGGGGTCCTCGTCGCCCAGCACGTCGGGACGATCCCCGCCGTTGATGTTGGGATCGTCGCTGTCGAGCGTGTGCACCACGGGCGAGATCAGTTGCGCCTGGTTGAGCACCTCGCTGCCGCTGGTGATGACCGGTGCAAGCCGTGCCTCGAATTCCACCAGCAGGCTGTCGTTGGCCCCGCCCTGCGCGTCCAGACTCAGGTTGCCGATGACCACCAGGCCCGTACCGCTGGCGCCGCCGTTCCCATCGGTGGCGCTGGTGTCGGCGCCTGCGGGCACCGTGACGAGACGCAGGCTGCCCGGCACGAACATGGCGCTGCCGTTGAGGCGATCCAGCTCGTCCCGCAGCGAGAAACTGCTGAGCGCGAGCGAACTGACGTTGCGCACGCGCACGCTGTAGCGCAGCACGTCGCCCGGGCTGGCGTCGCTGCCCGGGTCCTGGCCGGTGGTGACGTTGGTGACGGACTTGTGGAATTCGATCACCGGCATCTCGGCGGTGACCGTGTGCGCGTCCTCGTGATCCAGGGTGCCCACGGTGCCGTCGGTCAAGGCGCGCGTGTATTCGCGCGCACCGCCTGCGCCCGTGCCGTCGGTGTCGGCGCTGAACCAGCGGACGGCGCCGGCCACGTTGGTGAGCGCCGTGGCGTCCACGTTGTCGCCGTCCAGCCAGGCCTGGTAGCCGATCCTGAGGTGCTGGCCCGCGCCCAGTGCCGCCGCGGGCGAGATCATGGTGAAGGTGAGTTCACAAGCGGGCGCGCCCGTGAACGCGGCGGTGAAATCGCTGCCCATGGCCAGCGGCGCGCCCGCGGGCGTGACGCCGTCGGCCTCGAAGATCTGCGCGGTGATGTTGTCCGGTGCGGTGTCGCACATGCCGCCCGGCTGCGGGTCGGGCAGGCGGTCGACGATGGTCAGATCCCAGGCCGTGCCGGTGCCGGTGTTGTGCACGTCCAGGGTGAACGCGCCCGGCACTTCCGTGCGCATGGACGCGGGACCGCTCTTGTCCAGGGTGAGGCTGTCGGGACCGGCGATGATCAGATCCGCCGTGGTATCGGCACCGCCGGCGGTGCGCGTCGTCTCGTCGCCGTTCACGGCGGTGTAGGTGTAATGGGCGGTGTTGTGGAACGCGAGGCCGCTCACGTTGGTGGCGCTGTCCTCCAGCACCACGGTCACGTCGATGACGATCTGCTCGCCCGCGGGAATGTCGATGCCGTTGGTCAGGTCCTCGATGACCAGCGCCGTCGCCGTGCCCGTGTTCACGGGCGTCCACGGTTGTGAACCCGCGAAGCGCTGCACGCTCACGAAGCGCAGATCCGCCGCGGAGGCCGAGAGGTCGTCGATGATGCGCACGTCGTGCAAGGCGGCGGCCTGCGGCGTCGCCGGCACCGTAATGCGATAGCTGAACGGCTCGCCCACGGCGGCGGTGCTATGGCCCGCCGGGTTGTCCTTGGCGAGCGGATTGGGCGCAGCGCTGTACAGATCCACCGAGGCCGTGTTGCTGGGACCGTAGACCTGGCGCACGCCCTGCACGCCGCCCAGGGACGGCACGTCCTCGTCGTCGAACGAGTAATAGCGTTGCACCTGCGCCGCGTTGGTGAGGGTGAGCCCGGCGCCCAGATCGGCATCGGTCTGCACCTGGTACTGGATACGCAACACGGCACCGGGCGGGATGGTGTAGGCATCGGCGACGCCGGTGCCGAAGTCCCAGATGGCGATGCCCGTGGCGGCGTCGTACACGGGCTGGACGTCCGCCACCGGTGCACCTGCCAGGGTGGTGTTCAGCATGGTGAGGGTGGCGGCGCCGTGGCGCATGCCGGGCGGGATCACGTCGCGCAGCACCACGTCATACGCGGGCGCGCTGCCGGTATTGTGGATTTCCACGCTGTAGGTGACACGCTCGCCCGCCGCGAGGATGGCGTCGCCCTGCTCCGGCGCCGCCGTCTTGCTCACGGTCAGCACGGGCTGGCGCGCAGTCACGGTGTAGCTCGCATCGCGGCTGGCCGGTGCGGAGAAGGTCTGGTAATCCAGGCGCGCGGCGTTGGCGAGCGCGGTATCGGGCACGTGGGCCAGCGTATCGTTCAGCACGCGCGCGGCGTAGACAATGACGAAGTCGTCGTTGGCGGCGTCGCCGTCGCCGGCGTTGGTCACTGCGCCCAGCGACCAGGTGACGGTGGACGGCCCCGTCGCGGGATCGCCGCTCACCGCAGGCGCGGCGACGGGCGCATGACTGAAAGGCGCCACCGCAACGAAGGGCGCGGTGCTTGCGCCGTTGACGCTCACCACACCTTCGAAGGCCAGGCCCTGGGGCAAGGTGTCCACCACGACCAGCGCAGGCGTGGTGCCTTCGTTGAGCCGCGCGCGCAGTTCGAAGTGCAGCACGTCGCCGACGCGCACGGCGTCGTCGGCCGCGCCGAAGCTGTCCGTCAGACGGCGCTTGGCGATGGCGGTGACATCCGGGGTCTGCACCGTGGTGACGGCGGGCGCGGTGAAGTAATCGTTGTAGGCGGGCGTGCCGCTGCCGTCGCGTTCATGGACATCGGCCCCGTCCTGTCCGGTCCATTGCACCACCGCGGCATTGGCGAGGGGCTGGTCGGCGGACACCGTATCGAGCACGCGCACCTCATAGGCGATCTGCACGGAGGTCCCTTCCGCCACGTCGATGTCGACATTGCCGTCCGCCGGGCTCCAGCGCAGGGTCTGGCCCGTGGCGCCGTCGCCGCTCACCACCGGCGCGCCGATGGTGTTGCCGGCGGTGACCGTGGCGTTGCCGTGGTAGGCGAGGCCCGCGGCCAGGGTGTCGAGCACGCTGATGTCCCAGGCGCCTGCGTAGTCATCGCCTGCCGTGCCGCCGAGGGCGGCCACGTCCAGCGTGTAGCGCAGGATGTGGCCGGCGCGCGGCGGGTTGCCCGGGCTGGTCAGGTTCTCCACGCCCTTGGCGAGCGTCAGGCGCGGCTCGACGATCTTCAGGGTTTCCGCGGTGGTTGCGCTGCCGCCGGCGATGGCGGCGCCGCCCGGCGTGTTGGCGAAGGTGTACGAGGCCGTGTTGCCGAAGCTCACGCCCGCGTTGGCGAAATCGTTGTTGGCAACGCGCGCGCGCAGCAGCACGGTGACCTGGGTCAGGGCGGGCAGGCTGCCCAGTTCCAGGCGCACTCCGTTGGGCGCCGTCGCGGTGTTGGCCAGGGCCTGGCCGCTGCCCTCCACCACTGCCTCGACGAATTCCAGCGCCGGGTGCAACGTGTCGCTGACCACCACGTCGTGCATGGCGGCGTTCATGCCGGTGCCCGGCACGGTGATGCGATAGATCACCTCGTCGCCGATGGTCACCTCGCCGGTGGTCACGGCCTCCTTCAACGGCCGGTAGATGGGCGCAACGTTGTGCATGGAGAACACCGCCGGGCCAACGGGTCCGTACTGTTGCCCGGAGGCGGCGGGCAACGAGAAGTAGTGCTCCACGGTGGCGCTGTTCTGCCAGGCCTCGTTCAGGCCCACGGTGGCGGCGAAACCGATGTCGTAATCCACGTGCACGCACTGGCCGGGCGCGAGCGGCCTGAGCAGGTCCACCTGCCAGTGACCGCCGGAAGCGGCCGGCGGCGTCCAGGTGTAATCCGTGGCCAGTACCGCGAGCGTCCCGTCCAGGTACACGTCGGGGAAGCCGGCGCCGTTCACGGGACCGGCCAGGGTGGTTTCGTCCAGTTGCGCCGGCAATTGATCGCGCAGGCGCACGTCATAGGCGGGCGCCGCGCCGCTGTTGCAGGCGGACACGCGGAACGCCATGGTGTCCGACAACACCACGGGTGCACCGCTGCTGCGACCCGTGCGATCGATCTTGGTGATGGCTGCGATGACCGGTTGGTTGACCGTGAGATCGGCGCCGTCGCTGCGTGCCACGGGCGCGTCGGCGGCATCGAGGTAGTTCAGGGTCGCGGTGTTGGTGAGCGTGGTCGAGGCCACGTGCGCCAGGCCTGCATCGGGCAGCACGCGGACGCGAAACACGATCTCGAGCACGTCGGTGCGGCTCGCCACCACCGTGCCCAGGTCCCACACCAGGGTGCCGGTGGCGCCCGGCGCGGGGCGCTTGGCCGCCGTGACCGGCGCAAAGCTGAAGCTGGAGCCCGGCGGCGGCGTGTAATCGGGCGTGAGGTCGCCGGCGATGCTCACGATGGCGTCGAGGGCCACGCCCGCCGGCAGCACGTCCTCGATGCGCACCGCGCGCGTGCTGCCGCCCTGCAGCGTGACGGCGAGGCGATACGTGGCGGTGTCGGCCACGCGCACGGTGGCATCGGCGTCGGTGCTGAACGGCGCTTCGGCGAAACTGTCGGCGACCACCGTCTTCACCATGGCGTTGGCGTCGGTGATGGTGGTGGAGGTGGCGGCCGGGCCCGCGCAGTAATCGTCGGGCGCGGTGATCACGGGACAGCCGGCGCCGGTGCGCTCGTAGCCGCTTGCCCCTTCCAGCGAGGTCCAGTCCACGCGCACGCTGTTGCCGAGGACGTGGCCCGGCTGCGCCGTGTCCGCCACGATCACGCGATACACCAGTTGCAGGGTGGCGCCCGGCGGCACATCCAGGCTGCCGTCGCCGTTGTCGCGGCCCCAAACCAGCGGGCCCGCCAGTGCGCCCGCGGGCGCGCCCACGAATCCGGCCACCGGGCTGCCGTCGATGGTGGCGACCGGCATGTAGCCGGTGTCGAACACCAGGTGGGGCGTCAGGGTGTCGACGATGTTGGCGTCGTGCGCGGTGGAATCGCCGGTGTTGGCGATGGTGACGGTGTATTCCAGGACATCGCCGCCCACCGGCGTGTCGGTCGGCCCCTTGCCTGCGGTGACGTTGGCCCATTGCTTGGCGATGGTGAGCGTCGGCTCGACCACGGTGACAGGCGCGGTGCTGTCCGTGAGCGTCACGACCGTGCCGCTCTGGCCGTGGCGGTAATCCAGTTCCGCGCCGTTCTGCAACACGTCGCCGGCGTCCGTGCCGACGGCGTTGTGGATGCGCGCGTAATAATCGATGCGGATGAGCGGCGCGATGGCGTTGACCGCCAGATCGTCTTCACCCTGGGTGACCACCTCGCCGATGTTCCACGCCGCGACGCCCGTGGCGCCGTCGGCGGGCACGGCGAGCATGGCCGCTGCGGAAGGCGCGCTGCCGTTGATGCTGGCGATGCCCTGGAAGCTGTAGGTAACAGCGAAATCGACGTTGTCGGAGAGCACGAAGC
>JBFXES010000063.1:0-14821 GCA_050179875.1 Thiohalomonadaceae bacterium | reverse complement strand
TGCTCGCGCTCATCGGTTTCGTGGGCATGCCCTACACGGTATTGCTGCCCGTCATCGCCACCGGTGTGCTCGGCGGCGGTTCGCATACGCTCGGTTTCCTCATGGGCGCCGTGGGCTTGGGCGCCACCTGCGGTGCGCTGTACCTGGCGTCGCGTCGTTCCGTACTGGGACTCGGCAAGCTGATTCCCGTCGCGGCCGCGACCTTCGGGATCAGCCTGGTCGGTCTCGGTCTGTCCACTTCCCTGCCGCTGTCGCTGGGTCTCATGCTCCTCACCGGCGTGGGCTTCATGCTCAGCCTGGCCTCCAGCAACACGCTCATCCAGACGTTGGTGCGCGACGACATGCGCGGACGCATCATGGCGCTCTACGCGGTGGCCTTCACCGGCTTGACGCCGTTCGGCAGCCTGCTGGCGGGTGCGGCCGCGGCGCGCATCGGAGCGCCGCTCACCGTGCTCGCGGGCGGCGCCATCTGCCTGCTGGGCGCCCTGGCATTCCGCCGCAAGCTGCCCGAGTTTCGGGAGAAGGTGCGGCCCATTTACGTGCAGAAGGGCATTCTTCCGGCGGTGGCCAACGGGCTCGGCTATGCGGCGGCGGCGGAGCAGGAGACCGTTCCCTAGCGGCGTGGTGAAAGGCATGAACACGGGGATACGGGGGACGCTGCGGAAAACTGACACAGCTGAAACGAAGCGTTCCCTGAGGGACAAGGTGAGGGGATAGAAACAGCCGCTGGCAGTGCAGAAATGTCGCGTAACGTCACAACGTGGCCTACGGCTGCTGCCCTCTTGAACCCCGCGTCCTGTCCTTCTCTGGCGGGGAGAAGGGACGAGTCACCTTGCGGTCGTTGTTACCAAGCCTCCCCAGAAAGATGTGACCAGGAGAGAGCAAGGAGGGAGAGGGCGTGGCGGGTATCACGGAGGTACGTGGTTTCTCAGCTGCCGAAGGCATTACCGAATCCACCTGTTCGCCGAGAGTGTCGACTGCTTGGGTGAAACTAGGGACCAGCCGAAGGAACGCACCTCGCGGGCGCCTGCGAGGAGACCGGGGCCATGGAGAAACCGAAATGTTTTTTCCTCCGTGTTCTCCGTGGTTCTCTCTCAAGAGATATCAGCCCACCATGAGGTAATCGCGACCGCGCCGATAACCAAACGCCTGCAGTTGGTCACCAATGAGTTCACGCGCGCCGTGGGCGGTGACGTAGGCGAGGACGAACGGTTTTTCGCTGCGGTCGAGCCATGCCGGACTACGCACAGTCGCGCCGCGGATGACGTTGCCAATCTTCTTCGGATCGATGTCGATCCACGTCGTGGGTTGGAAACCCCGATCGAGCAGCAGGTTTACGCGCTGGCGGGTGCGACGGCCCGCGCCCCAGATGACCAGGGGCCGTTCATGCAGACGCGCGTCTTCAGCCAGATGTGCGGCGCGCAGCCGATCGAATGCCTCGCGGGCATAGCGCGGGTCGGTGCGCGTGGCGCGGCCCGGTGAGTCGGCCCAGTCGAGCAGGACCTCCGGGACCTTGGCCATCGCCACGCCGGCGCTGTGCAGGCGCAGCAGGAGTTCGTAATCCTCGGGGAAATCGCCGTGGCGATAGCCGCCGGTGCGCACCACCACATCGCGGCGGAACATGAAAGTCGGATGCGCGATGGGGGATTCCCAATAGATCTCTTCGGCGATCTGCGCCGGTGTCACGCAGGCGTTCTGCCAGCGTATGTATTCGCGAAAGCCCGCTTCCACCCGCTCTTCCGGTACCACGCGCACGCGGCAACCGCACAGGCCTGTCGATGGGTGGGCGACCATGAACTCGTGTTGTTGCCTGAGCCTTTCCGGATACATCACGTCGTCGGCATCCATGCGTGCGACCAGCGGTGCGCGTGCCAGGGCAAGCCCGTGGTTCAGGGCGCCCACCAGCCCGAGGCGGCCCGGCTGGATCAGGCGCACGCGCTCATCGTGCGCAGCGAAGGAGCGGACGATGTCGGCGGATTCATCCCGTGAGCCGTCGTCCACGGCCAGGACTTCGAGGTCGGTGATGCTCTGTGAAAGACACGATGCCAGCGCCGCCGCGAGCGTCGGCGCGGCGTTGTGAAAGGGCAGCAGGACGGAGATGGCAGGGGAGGTGGTCATCGTGGACTTACACCGTACGCAGAGCGGTGACGCCTGATGATTTCAATACAGAGATACAGAGAAGACGGAGGCGACGATGGGTTGATCTTTCAAGCTCCGCGTCTCCGCGCCCTCGGCGTTGTCACGCAGGACGCCGCAAGGCCATATGGGCAGCGATCATGGCGCGCACCTGCGACTTGAACCGCGCCTCGAAACCGCGCGTGATGAGCACGTGCAACAGGCCGCCGATGAACACCCAGGTGTCCAGGGCCATGGCCTTGGGGTCGGCGCCGGGCCGCAACAGGCCCTTCGCTGCGGCTTTCCCGTAGGCGTCCTCGAGGCGTTCCAGGAATTCCACGCCCGGGCGTTCCAACTCGGGCTGCGCGGTGGCGAACTCGTCCGCGTATTCGCAGCGCAGCAGCATGATCTCCATCATCTGGCGCACGGTCGGGCACTCGTCCAGGACCAGGAAGATCTCCTGGAGAGCGGCCTCGATGGCGTCCAGCGGGTTGCTGTAGCGGTTGCCGAGCAGGATGGCGTCGAGGCGCTCGTGCATGGGGTTGAACACGTCCTCGCGCACGGCCTGGAACAGCTCGGCCTTGTCCTTGAAGTGCCAGTACACGGCGCCGCGGGTGAGGCCGGCCCGGCAGGCCACCTGTTCCAGGGTGGAACGCGCCACGCCGTGTTCATGGAACACGTTCCGTGCGGCCTCGATGATCTGCTGTCGCGTCCGCTGGGCTTCCGCCTTGGTCTTTCGTACCACGCTATCTCCGAAAATTTCCCTTTCGAGCCTTGACGATTATACATACATGCGCGTATGTATACAGCTCGCACAAGCATCCCCCCGCTGGAGATCCCTTCCATGAGTTCCGGTTCACCGTCCCGTTCCGTTCTGGGCCTCTCCCTGGCCGTCACTGCGTTTTCGGCGCTGGTGATCGGCTGCTCGGGCTCCGAGCCGCCTGCGCAGGCCTCTGCCAGGCCGCCCATGCCGGTGACCGTGCTGGAGGTGCAACCCCAGCGCATCCCCGCGAGTATCGAGGTGATGGCGCAGACCGAAGGCGCCCGCGAGACCGAGGTGCGCGCGCGGGTCGGGGGTATCCTGGTGAAGCGCCTCTACCAGGAAGGCGAGACGGTGCGCGCGGGTCAGCCCCTGTTCCAGATCGATCGCGCCAGCTATGAGATCGCGCTTGCCGAGGCCAAGGCGCGTGCGGACCAGGCCGCCCGCGAGCTGAAGCGGCTCGAAGGGCTGGTGGCGCAGAATCTGGTCAGCCGTCGCGATTACGACAATGCGGTCTCAACCAACGACATCGCCCAGGCGGCGCTGCGCCAGGCCGAGTTGAACCTGTCCTGGACCACGGTCACCGCGCCGGTGGCGGGCACCACGGGCCGCGCCCTGAAATCCGAGGGCAATCTGATCACCACGGGCGCCGACAGCCTGCTCACATCCATCTACCAGCTCGATCCCATCTGGGTGCGCTTCAGCCTGGCGGAGAGCGACATCGCCAAACTGCCGGAAGGCCGCCTCAAGGCGGAGAACGTCTCGGCTATCGAGCTGATCCTGCCCGACGGTTCCGTCTATCCGCACCCGGGCAAGCTGAACTACCTGGCCAGCACCATCGATCCCAGCCTGGGCACCCAGCAATTGCGCGCGGAATTCCCCAACGCCGACAGCCGTCTGCTGCCGGGCCAGTTCGTACGCGCGCGCCTGTCGCTGGGTGATCGGGAAGGCGTGTACCTGGTGCCGCAGGTGGCCGTGATCCAGAACGACGCCGGCCGCATGGTGATGGTCACCGATGCGGAGAACAAGGTGACGCCGCGGCCGATTCAGACCGCGGAATGGCGCGGACTGGACTGGGTCGTGACCGGCGGCCTGCAACCCGGCGACAAGGTCATCGTGGACAACCTGATCAAGCTGCGTCCCGGCATGCCGGTGACGCCCAAGCCGGCGGGTGCGCCACCGGTGGCCGGTACCAGGTCCAGCGATGCCACCCAGCCACCGACGGCCCCCACCAAGGGCTGACCGGAGCACGCGCATGACTTCCAGATTCTTTATCAGCCGGCCGATCTTCTCGGCGGTCATTTCCATCGTCATTGTCATCGCCGGTCTGGTGGCGGCGCAGGTGCTGCCGGTGGCGCAGTACCCGCAGATCGCGCCGCCCACGGTGATGGTCATCGCCAATTATCCGGGCGCTTCCGCCGAGACCCTGGCCCGCACCGTGGCCGCGCCCATCGAAGAGCAGCTGAACGGCATCGAGGGGCTGACCTATTTCAGCTCCACGTCCATGTCCAACGGCATGATCATGATCACGGCCAACTTCGAGGTTGGCACCGACGTGGACACGGCCACCCAGAACGTGAACAACCGGGTGAAGGCCGCCGAGCCGCGCCTGCCCGAGGACGTGCGCCGCAACGGCGTGCTGGTGATGAAACGCAACATGGACATCCTGCTCATCACCGCCATGTTCTCGCCGGACAACAGCCGCGACCGCCTGTTCCTGTCCAATTACGCCAGCCTCAACGTGCTGGACGATCTCAAGCGCCTGCCGGGCGTGGGCGACGTGATGGTGTTCGGCGCCCAGGATTATTCCATGCGCATCTGGCTCAAGCCCGATCGCATGGCGCAACTGGGCATCACCACCAGCGACATCGCCAGCGCGGTGCGCACCCAGAACGCCCAGTATGCCGCCGGCAAGATCGGTCATGAGCCCACGCCCAATCCGCAGATGCTGGTGTACACGGTGACGGCCAAGGGGCGTTTGCTCACGCCCGAGGAATTCGGCGAGATCATCATCCGTGCCGACGGTCCCAACGGTGTGCTGCGCGTGAAGGACGTGGCCCGCGTGGAGCTGGGCGCCTACAACTACGACCAGCGCAGCACCGTGGACGGCAAGCCCAGCATCGCCCTCGGCGTGTTTTTGCAGACTGGCGCCAACGCCCTGGACGTGGCCGACGCCGTGCGCGCCAAGCTGGAGGAACTCAAGGAGACCTTCCCCTCGGGCGTGGACTACATGATCCCGTTCGACACCACCCAGTTCGTTTCGGCGTCCATCGATGCCGTGATGAAGACCCTCGCCGAGGCGGCGCTCCTGGTGGTGGCGGTGGTGTTCATTTTCCTGCAGAGCTGGCGCGCCACCCTGATCCCCATGGTCGCCGTACCGGTGTCGCTCATAGGCACCTTCGCGGGCCTGTGGGTGTTCGGGTTTTCGATCAACACGCTGACGCTGTTCGCCATGGTGCTGGCCATCGGTATCGTGGTGGATGACGCCATCATCGTGCTGGAGAACGTGGAACGTCACATGACCGAGCACCGCATGCGTCCCTTCGAGGCGGCGGTGACCGCCATGCGCGAGGTGTCCAGCGCGGTGGTCGCCATCGTCCTGGTGCTGTGCGCGGTGTTCGTGCCCGTGGCCTTCCTGGGTGGCATCGCCGGCGTGCTCTACCAGCAGTTCGCCGTGACCGTGGCGGTGTCGGTAGTGATCTCGGGCATCGTGGCGCTGACCCTCACTCCCGCCCTGTGCGCGCTCATCCTCAAGCCTAATCATGAGGAATCGCGCCTGTTCCGGCCCTTCAACCGCGGCTTCGCCTGGCTGACGAATCTCTACACGCGCACGGTGGAGGCCATCCTGCATCACCCGTATCTGGGCACGGCGGTATTCGTCACCGTCATCGCCGCCGTGGTGGTGCTGTTCCGCATCGTGCCCACCAGCTTCGTGCCGCCCGAGGACCAGGGCGTCGTCATGTCTTCCATCATGCTGCCGGATGGCGCCTCGCTGCAGCGCACCCAGGCGGCGGGCGATCGCTTCCGTCAGATGGTTTCGGCCAACGAGGCGGTCGAGCATACCGTGCTCATCGCCGGTTACGACATCATCGGCGGCGGCAGCAAGACCAACGGCGGCACCATGTTCACCCGTTTCCGCCATTGGGACGAACGCGAGGTCGGCGCCCAGCAACTGGCCGATCAGTTCATGGGCATGGGCATGACCTTGCCGGACGGCATGGCGCTGACCTTCAATCCGCCCGCCATCCGCGGCCTGGGTTCGGCCGGCGGCTTCGAGGTGTATGTGCAGAACCGTCTGGACGGCGATCCGCGCAGCCTGCACGAGGTCATGCAGGGCTTCATCGGCGCATTGCAGCAGCGCAAGGAATTCACGCGCATCAACACCTTCTTCCGACCGACCACGCCGCAGTTGTTCGTGGAGGTGGACGAACCCAAGGCCTTGTCCCTGGGCATTCCGCTCAACCAGGTGTACGAGACGCTGCAGAGCACCATGGGCGCGCTCTACGTCAATGACTTCAACAAGACCGGCCGCGCCTACCGCGTGCAGTTGCAGGCGGAGCCGGAATACCGCATGAAGCCGGATGACTTGGGCAAGGTGTACGTGCGCAGCGCCACCACGGGCGCCATGATTCCGCTCGCGGCCGTGATCAAGGTGAAGGACATCGTCGGCCCCGAGCAGGTGGAGCGTTTCAACGGCTTCATTGCCGCCAAGATCATGGGCGCCTCCCTGCCGGGCATCAGCTCCGGCGAGGCCATCCGCATCGTGGAGGAGGTGGCGAAGACCGCGCTCCCGCCCGGTTACACGCTGGCCTGGTCCGGCGAGGCCTTCGAACAATTGCGTAACGCCGGTTCCTCCGGACCCGCGCTCATCTTCGGCGTGATCATGGTGTTCCTGATCCTCGCGGCACAGTATGAGAAATGGTCGCTGCCGCTGGCGGTGATCCTGTCGGTGCCGTTCGCCATCATGGGGGCGCTGGGGCTGGTGTTCATGCGCGGCATGCCCAATGACATCTACTTCCAGATCGGCCTGGTGGTGCTCATCGGCCTCGCTGCCAAGAACGCCATCCTGATCGTGGAATTCGCCGCCCAGCAGTACGCCCACGGCAAGAACGTGGTGGACGCCGCCATCGAAGCCGCGCGCCTGCGCTTCCGCCCCATCGTCATGACCTCGCTCGCCTTCGTGCTGGGCGTGGCGCCGCTGGCGTTTTCCACGGGCGCCGGCGCGGCGGCGCGCCAGTCCATGGGCACCGGCGTGTTCGGCGGCATGCTGGCGGCCACCTTCATTGCCACCTTGTTCGTGCCGCTGTTCTTCAAGTGGCTGGAGCGCGGCAAGCAGGCGCTGCCCGTGGGCGACGAGGAAGTCCCGCTGCACCGCATGTGAGCCGGACGAGGCAGGGCCTGTGCTGCGTGCCAAGCCCGCGGCACAGGTCCGTGACGCTCCGGCCCATCCGAACGTCTTCGCTCACGTTCCGCAACGACTCCACAACACGTTTCACACGCGGTGGAGTCCACCCGCGGGCACATGAATGCGCCTGTTCAGGCCACGAACCTTGCAAGGAAATGCAAAGAAACGCGAGGTCACGCCGCCACGGCGATCCTGCGTGGTAGATTGGTCCCGGCATGACGCGCACGCACGGGTGCGTGGTTGAACGCTCTTCAGGGGACGCCATGAAACGCATCAGGATCGCTTTCCTGTCCATTCTCGCGGTGCTCACGGCGCTTGGATTCATCGCCGACGTTCCGCTGTGGCGCGGCTTTGAATTCTTCGCGGTGCGCTCATCGGCGGTCGACCTGACCGGTGTTCTGGGCATGGGCGTGATGAGCATCGGCATGATGCTCGCGCTGAGGCCCGTCCTGCTCGAACCCTGGCTCGGCGGGCTCGACAAGATCTATCGCCTGCACAAATGGCTCGGCATCACGGGACTGGTGATCTCGGTGGTCCACTGGCTGTGGGCACAGGGTCCGAAGTGGGCCGTGGGCTGGGGCTGGCTGGCGCGACCGGCGCGGCGTGTACCTGTGGAACCGGCGAGCGCATGGGAAGCCTTCGCGCGCAGCCAGCGCGGGCTTGCGGAGGCCGTTGGCGAATGGGCGTTCTACGCCCTGGTGGTGCTCGTCGTGCTGGCATTGATCAAGCGCTTCCCCTATCGCCATTTCTTCAAGACCCATCGTTTGCTCGCGGTCGTCTATCTGTTCCTGGTGTTCCATTCCGTCGTGCTGACAAAATCCGCGTACTGGACGTCGGCCATTGGTCCCGTGATGGCGATCCTGATGGCCGGCGGCACGGCCGCGGCCTTCATTTCGCTGTTCAGAAGGGTGGGGCACCGGCGCCGTGCCGTGGGCGTCATCGAGAAACTCGAGTATCACCAGGCCAACCGGGTGCTCGCAGTGACCGTCCGGTTGCTGGATCGATGGTCCGGACACAAGGCGGGGCAGTTCGCGTTCCTTACCTTCGACCGCGACGAAGGTCCTCATCCCTTCACCATCTCTTCCGCATGGCGCGGCGACGGGCGCGTGAGTTTCCACATCAAGGAAATGGGCGACTACACGCGGACGTTGCCCGACAGACTCCGGATCGGCGCATTGGCCACGGTGGAAGGCCCTTACGGTTGCTTCAACTTCACTACCGACAAGCCGCGCCAGATCTGGGTGGCAGGAGGCATCGGCATCACGCCATTCCTCGCGCGGCTGCAGGATCTGGCCGGGAGCGGAAACAGGCAGGTAATCGACTTCTTCTTCAGCACCAATGCCCCCGACACAGGATTTCTCGAGAGGGTGCGCCAGCTGTCGGAACGGGCGGGGGTGCGCCTGCATGCGCTCGTGACGCGCAAGGACGGTTACCTCGATGCCGCGCGGCTGTGCGATGCCGTGCCGGAATGGAAGGACGCGGACGTGTGGTTCTGCGGCCCGACTGGATTCGGCAAGACTCTGCGGCGTGATCTGATCGCGCGCGGGCTGGATGAGGGGGATTTCCACCAGGAACTGTTCAGTATGCGCTGAGGGTTGTTAACCAAGGGCTCCGACGCAGAGGCGCCGGGAGGCTCCCGTGGTCCGGTCTTGCCCACATATACTTTGTGAATGAACGGCGCCTCACGGCAGATCCTGCGCACCTATGTCACGCTGGTTCTGCTTTCCACGTTTGCCGCGTCGTTCATCTGGGGCATCAACACCCTGTTCCTGCTCGATGCCGGGTTGAGTATCACCGGCGCCTTTATCGCCAACGCCTTTTTCACCGTCGGGCAGGTGCTGTTCGAAGTGCCCACCGGCGTGGTGGCCGACAGCATGGGCAGGCGCATCTCCTTTCTCTCCGGGGCGGCCACGCTGTTCGTGGCCACGCTGCTCTATCTGCTGCTCTGGCGCATCGGCGGGCCGCTGTGGGCCTGGGCTCTGGTTTCCGTGCTGCTCGGTCTCGGGTTCACCTTCTTCTCGGGAGCCACCGAGGCCTGGCTGGTGGATGCACTGACATCCGCCGGCTATGACGGCACGCTGGACGATGCCTTCGCCAAGGGTGAGATCGCGTCGGGCTTCGCCATGCTCACGGGTTCGGTGGCCGGCGGTGTGGTCGCCCAGTTCACCAATCTGGGCGTGCCCTACCTGTTGCGCGCGGCCATGCTGGGGATGACCTTTCTCGTGGCGTGGGTATTGATGCGGGACCTGGGGTTTGCGCCACGAAAGAGCGCATCGGTGATGCGGGATATCCGCCGCATTGCCGTCGCCTCGGTTGACTACGGCCTGCGCAATCCACCGGTGCGGTGGGTGATGCTGGCCGGGCCGTTCCTGGCCGGCGTCGGCTATTTCGTCTTCTATGCCATGCAGCCTTTCCTGCTCGAACTCTATGGCAGCGAGGGCGCCTATGCCATCGCCGGCCTTGCCGCCGCCATCATCGCCTGCGCCCAGATCATCGGCGGATTCGTCGTACCCTACGTGCGCAGGGTGTTTCGCCGGCGCACGATGCTGCTTGCGGGGGCGGTCCTGGTGACCGCGGGCGCGCTGGCCCTCATCGGTTTGTTCCCGAACTTCTGGCTCGCGCTGATCCTGCTGGCGCTCTGGGCGGTGGTGGACTCGGTCAGCTTCGCGGTGCGGCAGGCCTTCATCAACGGGCTCATTCCTTCCTCGCAGCGGGCGACCGTATTGTCCTCCGACAATCTCCTCAGCGCCGCCGGCGGCGTGGTCCAGCCGCTGCTTGGCCGTGCGGCGGACGTGTGGGGCTATGCCGCGTCCTACGTGGTCGGCGCCGGCATCGCCCTGGTGGCGCTGCCGTTCACCTGGCTCGCCCGTCGCGAGGACGCGCCTTCCGATCGGCTCTAGCGTGGATACCGTCGCTCATGCGCCCCGACCGGACACGCCAGCACCTTGAATCCGGGTGGCCATTCGCGAGCGTACACGCGCCTCTAGGCTTTAGGGAGGCATGTAAGGACGATGCGGAATCTGGAGACCCGTGGACCTGGATGCGAAAGTCGCCTTCCTGCGCCGGCCGGAGGCCTACCCGGACGGGCCGGCACGGGTGGATGCGGTGGAGACCCATATTTCGTGGGTGTTCCTGACGAGGCGTTTTGCGTACAAACTCAAGAAACCTGTACGCCAGCCGTATCTGGATTTTCGCACCCTGGATGCGCGCCACCAGGATTGCCTCGAAGAGGTCAGGCTCAATCGTCGGCTTGCGGGTGACGTCTACCTCGGTGTGCTGCCCCTCAGCCTCTCGCCGGGCGGGCAGCTCAATCTCCACGGCGAGGGCCGCACGGTGGACTGGCTGGTGCACATGCGGCGTCTCCCTGCTCACCGTATGCTGGATGAGCGCATCCGCCAGGGGCGTGCCCGGCCGGCCGATCTGCAGCGCGTGGGTGAATGCCTGGCGCACTTCTATCGCGGTCTGCCTCCCATCGCCGCCGAAGCGGGGGAATACGCGGCCGGCTTTCGCGACGATATCGAAGAGAACCGGCGCGAACTGGGTGCTCCAGGCTTCGGTCTTCCGCGAGGGCGCATCGAGGCGCTGTGCAGCGCCCAACAGGCGCTGCTGGCGCGCGACGCGCACCTGCTCGAAATGCGCGTGAGGGAGGGCAGGATCATAGAGGGCCACGGCGATCTGCGGCCGGAGCACGTGTGCCTGCTGCGCGTGCCGATCATCATCGACTGTCTGGAGTTCAAGCGCGCCTTCCGCGTGCTGGATGCGGCGGACGAGCTTGGCTATCTCGCGCTGGAATGCGAGCGCCTGGGCGCGCCCTGGGCAGGGCCGATCCTGTTCGAAGCCTACGGATCCGTCACGGGCGATCGGCCTGCAGCGACACTGGTGCACTTCTACCAGAGTGTCCGCGCTACGCTGCGCGCCAAGCTCGCCATCTGGCACAACCGCGATCACGAGGTGCGCGACAGGGAGAAATGGGCGCGGAAGGCCCTCCAGTACCTGGAACTTGCCGAGCGCCATGCCCGGGCGGCGGACGGGCGTGATTGAAAAGCGATTGGAAGAGGCGTGCGTTGCGTTTCGCTATCCAATCAGAGCGGATGCCCGATGTCCCCCGGCAATGGTTCGCCGAGATGCAACCGCCGGACGGCATCGGCGAGGAGTGCGGCGCAGCTGACCACGGCGAGCCGCGGCCGCAGCGGGGCCGGTGCGAGTTCCGGGGGTACGCTGTCGCTGATGTAGATCCTTTCGATGGCCGGGGCCAGCAGGTTCTCGGGCGCGGCTGCACCGAACACGCCGTGGGCCGCGGCAGCGAGGATGCGGCGCGCGCCCGCCCGCATGCACGCCTCGGCGGCGCGCCGCAGGGTGGTCCCGCCGGCGATGAGGTCGTCCACGATGACCACCGTGCGTCCGTCGACGTCACCCACCAGGCGCTCTCCCGTCACCACGCCCCGGCTGCGGTATTTCTCCATGAAACCGGCGCCGATGGGCCGCTGCACGTGTTGCATGAGCAGTTCGCGAAACGCCTCCGCGCGTTTGATTCCCCCCAGGTCCGGGGACAGCACGACCAGATCATCGCTTCCCGCCGCCTCGGCCACGGGAGCGGCAAGCAGATGGCGCGCCTCCAGGTGTTCGCTGGCGCAGCGGAAGGCATTCTGGTAGGCCGCGACGTTGTGCGCCTCGAGGGTGACCACGCGGTCCGTTCCGGCCGCTTCCATGAGTGTGGCCAGGTAGCGGCTGGTCACCGGGTCGTTGGCCTGGGTGCGCCGGTCCTTGCGGCTGTAGCAGAGATAGGGCGCAAGCACCGTCACCCGCGCCGCGCCGTTAGTGCGCAGCGCGCCCACGAAGAACAGCAGGCGCACGAGCTTGTCGTCCACGCTCTGGCCGCCCAGGCCGTGCAGCGATTGCAGCACATAGACGTCGCGGTCACGCACGTTGGCGAGAGGGCGTGACTTGTGTTCGCCGTCCTCGAAGCGCCGCTCCTCGTGGGGCGACAGCGTGATGTCCAGGGCGTGCGCCACGGCCTCGCCCAGCGGGCGCGACGCCTCCAGGGCGAACAGCAACAAATCTCCCGGTGCGCGCCACTCAGGCATCGGTGCTGTCGTGGGTTCCGAGGCGGTGCAGGTGGCGCAGGAACCAGTCACCGGCCAGTCGCGCCACTTCATCCAGCGCGCCGGGTTCTTCGAACAGATGGGTGGCGCCGGGCACGATCACCAGCTCGTGCGGCCCGCCCAGTTGTGCGGCGGCGCTGCGGTTCATGGCGATGACGGGCCCGTCGTGGCCGCCGACGATGAGCAGGGTGGGGGCCTTCACGCCCGGCAGTGCGCCCGCCAGGTCGGGCCGCCCGCCGCGCGAGACCACCGCGGCGACGGCGTCCGGATTCATGGCCGCCACGTTGAGCGCCGCGGCCGCGCCCGTGCTGGCGCCGAACAAGCCGATGGGCAGCAGCGCCAGGTCGGCTTTTTCGCCAGCCCAGTCCACCGCCCCCGAAAGCCGGCGCGAGAGCAGGGCGATGTCGAAACGCCATTGCGCAGTGACGAGGTCCTCGGCATGTTCCTCCGGCGTGAGCAGATCGAACAGCAGGGTGGCGAGGCCGCGCTCGTTGAGCCGCTCCGCGACGAAGCGGTTGCGACTGCTCAAGCGGCTGCTGCCGCTGCCGTGGGCGAAGAGCACGATGCCGCGGGCGCCCTGCGGCAGGTGGAGATCGCCGGGCAAGGCCGCGTCAGTGGTGGTGACGAGCACGTCGGTCACGGTGCTTTCTCCCGCGCGAGCAGGGCGATGGCTTCCTCGTCCGACACCTGCGCGAAGTCGGCGAAGAACTGGCTCACGGCGAAGAACTGGATGGGCGTTTCCAGGCAGACCAGTTCGTCTACCTCCTCGCGGATACGCTCGGCGGATTCAGGCGGCGCCACACCGATGCCGGCGATCAGCCGAGCGGGTTTCTGCGCGCGCACGGCGCGCAATGCGGCGATGAGCGTGGCGCCGGTCGCAACGCCGTCGTCGACCACGATGGCGATGCGTCCGGCGGCGTTCACGGGCGGGCGCCCGTAGCGTGCGCGGCGCTCGCGCATGCGAGTCAGTTGCTGCGCGGCTTCCCTGTCCACGTAGTCGGCATCGACGCCCAGGATGTGGGCGCCGTGCGACAGCACCACCGTTCCGTTTTCATCCACCGAGCCGATGGCGTATTCGGGATTCCCCGGTGCGCCCAGCTTGTGCACCAGCACCACATCCAGTTCGCCCTCGAGGGCGTCGGCCACGATGCGGCCCATGGGCACGCCGCCGCGCGGGATGGCGAGCACCAGCGCATGCTTGCCGCGGTAATGGGCGAGTTGGGCAGCGATGCGTTCTGCGGCCTGCTCGCGGCTGGCGAACACCGTCGTGGCCTCCCGTGCCAAGGTTCTCACGTCCAGCGTAGCGCAAGATCTCCGCCGTCCATCAGCACCATGCCCGCGCCGAAGCGTGCGCTTTCGCGGTCGAGGGTTTGCTGCAGCCAGCGCGCGTCCTCCGGTGAGACCCGGCGCAATTGCATGCGTCGCATGCGCATGGGCGTCATGCGCATGCCGAGCAGTTCGCCGCCGGCGCCGAGGCGCGGGAAATAGAGCAACGACAGGTCGCCACGGAACGCCTCATGCCCGCTGATGCCCTCGTAGTCGTTGATGAGGTCGCCGCAGCCGTAGAGCACCAGGTGATCTCGATACACCTCCACGGCCTTTGCGTGATGGGAGGAATGGCCGTGCACCACGTCGGCGCCCGCCAGGTCGATGAGATGGTGGGCGAAGCCGATGTGTTCCTCGGGAATCGCGTGGCCCCAGTTGCCGCCCCAGTGGATGGAGACCACGAGGCGGTCGCCGGTCTGACGCAGGGCGTTGCAGTGTTCGCCGATGCGCGCCGCCGTGGCGGCGGAGAGATCGGGCAACAGGTTCACGCCCGGCGCGTCGGTGGCGGCCCAGGCCGCGGGGATGCCGCTGCTTTCATGCCCGCAGGCGTAGACCAGCACGCGTCCCGCTGGCGTTGCGAGCACGGCGGGCGCCCGCGCCTGTGCCGCGTCCATGCCGGCGCCGGCGGTGCGGATGCCGGCCGCGCGCAGCACCTCCAGGGTCTCGATCAGGCCGGCGACGCCCCAGTCCATGACGTGGTTGTTGGCCAGCACGCAGCAATCGAGGCCCGCCACGGTGAGGCAGGGCACGTTGTGCGGATGCATGCGGTAGTTGATGCCCTTGGCGGGCCAGGGCGTCGCGCTGTTGGTGACGCTCGTCTCCAGGTTGGCGATGCGCGCGGCGGGCGCGGCGCGCATCAGTTCCGCCAGGGCATCGCCCCAAGGCTCGTGGAATTCGAGGGGCCTGGGAATGGGGCCGCTGGCCTGCTCGGCCAGGGTCACGTAATCGCGCGCGTCGGCAATCCAGCTTTCGTACAACGTGGGCTCCACCGGATGGGGCAACACCTGATCGATGCCGCGCCCGGTCATGACGTCGCCGCACAGGAACAGCGTCAGTTCCCGCGCCCCGTTCACGTCGGCAGCGCGAGCCCGGGCCATTGAGCCAGCGGATCGG
>JBFXES010000062.1:0-14827 GCA_050179875.1 Thiohalomonadaceae bacterium | reverse complement strand
CATGTACAGCACCACGCTTTTCGCGCTAACTTCTTTCACTTGGGTCGCCTGAGTCATTTCTCTCTCCCGTTTGTGATGATTCGGTTGGGAGGGTACTCTGGCGGCCCTTCTTGCTCATAGTTTCTACTGGAACGTCATCCCCCGTGTTCCCTCCGTGTCCCCCGTGGTTAATAGCTTTTCTGTTAAGCTTCGCGGCTTCGTCAGTTCCAGGAAAACGTCGGTATTTCCATGCCCCAGGGCCTCAATGTCGTCTTTGCCGGCACGCCGGAGTTCGCGGCCGTGGCGCTGCGCGCGCTGCTTGCGGCCGGGTATCACGTGTCTGCCGTCTACACCCAGCCTGACCGGCCCGCCGGCCGCGGGCGCAAGCTCACCCCCAGCGCGGTGAAGGAAGTGGCCCTGGAACACGGGCTGCCGGTGATGCAGCCGGTGTCGCTGAAGGACCCGGAAGAGCAGGCGCGCCTCGCCGCGCTGAATCCCGACGTGATGGTCGTGGCCGCCTACGGCCTGCTGCTGCCCAAGGCCGTGCTGGACACGCCGCGCCTGGGCTGCATCAACATCCACGCCTCCCTGCTGCCGCGCTGGCGCGGCGCCGCACCCATCCAGCGCGCCATCCTGGCGGGCGATGCGGAGACCGGCATCACCATCATGCAGATGGACGTGGGCTTGGACACGGGCGACATGCTGCACGTGGTCCGCACCCCCATCCGAGACGATGACGATGCCCAGACCCTGCACGACCGCCTCGCCGAACTGGGCGCCCGCGCCCTGCTGGAGGCGCTGCCACGGCTCGGGCACGGCCTGGTGGGCGAGAAGCAGGATGAGGTCCACGCCACCTACGCGAAGAAGCTGGAAAAGGCCGAGGCCGAGATCGACTGGAACCGCCCCGCGGTGGAAATCGCGCGCCAGGTGCGCGCCTTCAACCCCTGGCCGGTGGCGCAAACCCGCCTGGGCGAAGAGACCCTGCGCATCTGGCGCGCCATGCCCGTCCCCGGCAAGGGCCTCCCCGGCACCGTCGTACAGGCGGGCCGCGAAGGCATCGACGTGGCCACCGGCGAGGGCCTGCTGCGCCTGCTGCAGGTGCAGCTCCCCGGCGGCAAGCCGCTGTCGGCCGCCGATTTCGTGAATGCCCGCAAGCTGACGGGGGCCCGCCTCGGTGCCTGATCTGGGCGGAAGGGCCGCCGCGGCGCGCATCCTCATGGATGTGCTCGACCGCGGCCGTTCGCTCTCCGCCGTCCTGCCCGTACACACCGCCCGCGTCCTCCCGGCCGAACGCGGCCTGGCGCAGGAGATCAGCTATGGCGCCTTGCGCTGGTATCCGCGCCTGGCCGCGGTGCTGGAACAGTTGATCACCAAACCCCTCAAGCCGCGCGATCGGGAGCTGCACGGCCTGCTCATTGCCGGTTTGTATCAGCTCGCCTACCTGGACATGCCTGCCCATCTCGCGGTGTCGCGCACGGTGGAGGCCGCCGTCGATCTCGACAGGGCCTGGGCCAAGGGTCTGGTAAACGGCGTACTGCGCCGGTTCCAACGGGAAGGGGCGGCACTGTTTGCGCAGGCCGATCGCAACGAGCCCGTGGCCCTCGCCCACCCGGCCTGGCTCCTCGATCGCCTCAAGCACGCCTGGCCTGACGACTGGCGTCGCATCGCCGAGGCCAACAACCGGCGGCCGCCCATGACGCTGCGCGTGAATCTTGCGCGCCGCAGCCGCGAGGAATACCTCGACCTGCTCAAGTCTGCCGGTTTCGATGCGCAGCCTTCGCCCCATGCACCGGGCGCAGTGACGCTCGCGCAACCGCAGCCGGTGGAACGCCTGCCCGGTTTCGCCGAGGGTGAGGTCTCGGTGCAGGATGCCGCGGCACAACTCGCCGCCGGGCTGTTGCAACTGGAGCCCGGCCAGCACGTGCTCGACGCCTGCGCCGCGCCGGGCGGCAAGACCAGTCACATGCTGGAGACGCCGGGCCTCACCGTGGACGCCCTCGACAAGGATCCGGCGCGCCTTGCGCGCGTGCAGGACACCCTGGCGCGGCTTGGTCAGGAGGCGCGCCTGCTCGCCGCCGACGCGGCCACGCCTGAGGCCTGGTGGGACGGACAGCCGTACGATCGCATCCTGCTGGACGCGCCTTGCTCCGCCACCGGCGTGATCCGGCGTCATCCCGACATCAAGATGCTGCGGCGACCGGAAGACATTCCGACCCTCGTCGCAGAACAGCAACGCCTGCTGGCTGCCGTGTGGCCCTTGCTGAAGCGCGGGGGTATGCTTGTGTACGCCACGTGCTCGGTATTGCCCGAGGAAAACGCCCGGCAGATCACACGCTTCCTGGCGGGCCAGTCGGATGCCCGCCCGGTTTCCCTTGCCGTGCGCTGGGGCCGCGAGGCCGGCCCCGGTCGGCAAGTCCTCCCGGGCGAGGACGAAATGGATGGCTTTTATTACGCGTGCATCGCCAAGGTCTGACTGCGCCCGTCTGCGGGCGTGGGGACTCTGCCTGTTTGCGCTGCTGAGCCTCGGCAGCACGCTCGCACGCGCCGCCGATTTCGAGGTGCGCAGCGCGGTCACGAGCCTGGTGAACCAGGTGTACGTGCTCGACGCCAACATCAATTACGAGTTCAGCGAGCGCGCCCTCAACGCCCTCGCCAACGGCGTCCCCCTCACCCTGCGCATGGACATCACCATCGAGCGCGAGCGCAACTGGTGGCCGGACAGCGTCGTCGCCGAACTGGAGCAGCGTTACCAGATCCAGTACCACGCGCTTTCAGGCCTGCACGTGCTGCGCAACCTGAACAGCGGCGCGAGCGAGGTGTACGCCACCCTGCAGGGCGCCTTGTACGCCCTGGGCGACGTGCGTGACCTGCCGGTCATCGACGAAAAACTGCTCGACGAAGACGCCAGCTACATCATCTCCATCCGCGTGGAGCTGGACATCGAATCCCTGCCCTCGCCGCTGCGCCCGTTCGCCTATGTCACGCCGGCGTGGTGGCTAGCCAGCGACTGGTACACATGGTCCTTGCGACCCTGAAGCGCCTCACCGCAGGGCCGCGGCCGGTAGCCGCCGTGCTGCTGCTCCTGTTCGCCTCGCTCTACCTGATGAGCGCGGCCACCCAGAACACGGCCCAGTTCAGCCGCGTCTATTCCCTGCTGCTCGCCATCAACGTGGCCGCATTGCTGCTGCTGGTGGCGTTGATCGCGCGTAACCTGGTAAGCCTGCTGGGCCAGTACCGCCGGCGCGTGCCGGGCTCGCGCCTCACCATGCGCCTGGTGATCATGTTCGTGGTGCTCGCGCTGGCGCCGGTCTCGGTGGTGTATTACTTCTCGGTGCAGTTCCTGCAACGCGGCATCGACAGCTGGTTCGACGTACGCGTGGAACGCGCCCTGGAGGACGCCCTCGAACTCGGCCGCACGGCACTGGATTCGCGCCTGCGCGAGAGCGTGCAGCTCACGCGGCAGTTCGCCGTCGAACTCATCGGCGTGCCCGAACGCATGGCCGCCATCCGGCTGGACGAACTGCGTCAGCACGGCCGCGCCACGGAGATGACCTTGCTCACCCTGCAGGGACGGGTGATCGCCTCCAGCAGCGCCGATCCCACCGACATCGTGCCGAGCACGCCGAACCTGTCGGTGCTGCTGCAACTGCGCCAGGGCCTGGACTATGCGGCGCTCGAACCCTTCGCCGACGGCCTGCAGGTGCGCGTGGTGGTGCCCGTGAGCGAGGGCGTCACCACTGATCCCAAACTGCTGCTGGTGATCTATCCCATCGACGAGCGTTTGAGCATCCTGGGCGAGAGCGTGCAGGACGCCTTCGCCCAGTACAAGGAACTGGCCTATCTGCGCCAGCCGCTCAAGTTCAGCTTCACCCTCACCCTGTCACTGGTGCTGCTGCTCAGCCTGCTCACCGCGGTGTGGGCGGCCTTCTTCTCGGCGCGACGCCTGGTGGAGCCGATCCGCGACCTGGCCGAGGGCACGCGCGCCGTGGCCGCGGGCGATTACGACATGCGCCTGCCGCTGCCCGGCCGCGACGAGATCGGCTTCCTGGTGCGCTCGTTCAACGAGATGACGCGCAAGATCGCGCTCTCCCGCGACCAGGCCGCACGCAGCCAGCGCCAGGTGGAGGCGCAGCGCGCCTATCTGGAAACGGTGCTGGCGCGCTTGTCCTCTGGCGTGCTCACCGTCGCGGCCGACGGCGGTATCCGCACCAGCAACGCGGCGGCCGCCCAGATCCTCGGCCTCGCACCCGGCGCCTTCGCGGGCGCGACCCTGCAGAGCCTGGCCGCGGCCCATCCGGGCCTGGCGCCGCTCAGCGAAGCGGTGGCGGGATTCATGGCGGAGGACGAGGGCGAGTGGCACGTGGAGGTGACCCTGTTCGGGCCCAGCGGCCGGCAGATCCTCATCTGCCGCGGTTCCTCGCTGCCCGACATCGGCGACATGCGCGGCGGCCAGGTCATCGTGTTCGACGACGTGACCGCGCTCATCCAGGCCCAGCGCGACGCCGCCTGGGGCGAGGTGGCGCGGCGCCTCGCCCACGAGATCAAGAACCCGCTCACGCCCATCCAGCTTTCCGCCGAGCGCCTGCGCCACAAGCTGCTCAAGCGCATGGGCCCCGAGGATGCCGAGGTGCTGGATCGCTCCACCCACACCATCGTGCAGCAGGTGGAATCCATGAAGGAGATGGTGAAGGCCTTCGCCGAGTATGCCCACACGCCCGCGGTGCGCCTCGCGCCCATGGACCTCAACGTGCTGGTGAGCGAAGTGGCCGAGCTGTATCGGGGCGACCGGCGCATCCAGATCAGCCTGTCCCTGGCGCCGCGCATGCACTACGTGGAGGCCGATGGGGTGCGCATGCGCCAGTTGCTGCACAATCTCCTCAAGAACGCCCTCGAAGTGGCGCCGAAGGACGGCAAGGTGCATGTGCGCGTGACGACGAAATGTGGCGACGCCGGCTGCCAGCACGTGGAACTGCTGGTGGAAGACGACGGCCCCGGCATCCCCGAGGAGATGCTGGGCCGCCTGTTCGAACCCTACGTCACCAGCAAGCCCAAGGGCACCGGCCTAGGCCTTGCCATCGTGAAGAAGATCGTCGAGGAACACGGCGGCATGCTGGCGGCCCACAACCGGGCGGACGGCGGCGCCGCCATCAGCGTGCGCCTGCCCATGGGCACCCACGACGGCGCCCGCGGCATGCACCCATCAACGGAACAGCGGGCCTGAGCCATGACGCATCCTTACATCCTGGTGGTGGACGACGAACCGGACATCCGCACCCTGCTGAAGGAGATCCTGGAGGACGAAGGTTACGAGGTGGGCGTCGCCGAGAACGGCGCCGAGGCGCGCAAGGCGCGCCGGCAACGCCGCCCCGACCTGGTGCTGCTCGATATCTGGATGCCCGACGTGGACGGCATCAGCCTGCTCAAGGAGTGGAGCGAAGAGACGGCGCCATCGCCGCCGGTGATCATGATGTCCGGCCATGGCACGGTGGAGACGGCGGTGGAGGCCACCCGCCTGGGCGCCTGGGACTTCATCGAAAAGCCGCTCTCCCTCGGCAAGCTGCTCGTCACCATCCAGCGCGCCCTCGAGTCCTACCACCTGTTGCAGGAAAACCAGGGCCTGCTCAAGCAGGTGCGGCCGGTCACCGAGCCGGTGGGACGCAGTCCCGTCATGACCCAGTTGCGCGAGCGCGTGCGCCGCATCGCGCAGCACGACGCCACCGTGCTGATCCACGGCGAGCCCGGCAGCGGCAAGGGCGTGATCGCCCGCTACCTGCATCACAACAGCGCCCGCAGCGAAGGCCCCTTCGTCGAAGTGGGCGTGGCGGCGCTGCTGGGCGAGAGCCCGGCGCTGGAACTGTTCGGCAGCGAGGAAGGCGAAAAGGTGCACTTCGGCCTGGTGGAGCGGGCCAACGGCGGCACGCTGTTCCTGGACGATATCGGCGACATGGACTTGGCCATGCAGGCGCGCCTGCTGGGGGTGATGGAATCGGGCTCGTTCTACCGCGCCGGCGGCACCGAGCCGGTGCAGGTGAACGTGCGCTTCATCGCCGCCACCCGTTACCCGCTGGAGGCGCGCGCCCGCGACGGCCTGTTCCGCACCGACCTCTATTACCACCTCAACGTGCTGCCGCTGAACGTGCCCGCGCTGCGCGAGCACCCCGAGGACATCCCCGAACTGCTGCGCTACTACGTGGATTACTACGTGGACCACGACCAGTTGCCGTTCCGCGCCTTCACCGTGGCGGCACAGAACCGGCTGCGCAACTACCCGTGGCCGGGCAACGTGCGTGAATTGCAGAACCTGGTACAGCGCCTGCTCATCGTGGGTTCCGGCAACGAGATCGACGTGGACGAGGTGGAGGCCGCCATCGGTGCCACCGAGCCGCTGGCCGGCCCCGCGCCTGCGGACGACGTCCTGGCCCGCGCCGTGCGCCTGCCGCTGCGCGAGGCGCGCGACTTGTTCGAACGGCGCTATTTCGAACACCTGCTGACCCAGATGGAAGGCAACGTGGCGCGCGTGGCCCAGCACGCCGGCATCGAGCGCACCCACCTCTACCGCAAACTGCGCTCCCTGGCCATGGACCCGCGCGACATCAAGCGTTGATGCCGAAAGGCAAAAAGCATTAACCACGGGGGACACGGGGAACACGGGGGAGAATTCATCCGTGGTTTCCCTGCCTGTGGGAGCGGCCTCAGGCCGCGATTGTGTCGGATACCGCACCGTCGCGGCCTTAGGCCGCTCCTACGGAAAATTTGATTTCCCCGTGTTCCCCGTGTTCCCCGTGGTTAAGCTTTTCTCTTCTGGCGCGTTCAGCCGCGGACGGTTGGTTTAGAATGCCGCGCCCCAATGGCGCGTGAGGAATCTGCTGAATGAAGATCATCATCCTGGGAGCCGGGCAGGTGGGTTCCTCGCTGGCGGCCAATCTGGTGAGCGAGGCCAACGACATCACCGTGATCGACACGGACGGCGCGCGCTTGCAGGCGCTGCAGGATCGCTTCGACCTGCGCACGGTGATGGGCCAGGCCTCCCATCCCGAGGTGCTGGCGCGGGCCGGCGCGGAGGATGCCGACATGATTATCGCGGTCACCAACTCCGACGAGACCAACATGGTGGCCTGCCAGGTGGCGTACACGCTGTTCCACACGCCCACCAAGATCGCGCGCGTGCGCGCCCAGGAATACCTCGAATTCCCGCAGCTGTTCTCGCAGGAATCCATCCCGGTGGACGTGCTCATCAGCCCCGAGCAGTTGGTCACCGACTACATCCATCGCCTCATCGAACACCCGGGCGCGTTGCA
The DNA here is from genome assembly GCA_050179875.1 of Thiohalomonadaceae bacterium. Classification (GTDB taxonomy): domain Bacteria; phylum Pseudomonadota; class Gammaproteobacteria; order Thiohalomonadales; family Thiohalomonadaceae; genus JALOAT01. Next base: position 7,550 of record JBFXES010000062.1, on the reverse strand, counting down.
GGTGCTGGACTTCGCCGCCGGCAAGGTGCAGCTGGTGGCGGTGAAGGCCTATTACGGCGGACCGCTGGTGGGCCAGGAGCTGCGCCGCCTGCGCGACCACATGCCGGGCGTGCAGACCCGCGTGGCCGCCATTTTCCGCCGCGGCGCCGCCATCATCCCGGCGGGACACACCGTCATCGAGGCCGACGACGAGGTGTTCTTCATCGCCGCCAAGCAGGACATCCGCGCCGTCATGGGCGAGCTGCGCCGCCTGGATTCGCCCGTAAAGCGCATCATCATCGCGGGCGGCGGCAACATCGGAAAACGCCTGGCCAAGGCCCTGGAAGGCGATTACCAGGTGAAGCTCATCGATCACAATCCGGGTCGCACCCAGGCCATTTCCGAGGAGCTGACCAACACCATCGTGCTGCTGGGCGATGCCGCGGACGAGGAACTGCTGCTCGAGGAAAACATCGAGAACACCGACGTGTTCTGCGCCCTCACCAATGATGACGAGGCCAACATCCTCTCCGCCATGCTCGCCAAGCGCCTCGGCGCCCGCAAGGTGATGGCGCTGATCAACCGCGCCGCCTACGTGGACCTGGTGGAGAGCGGCGAGATCGACATCGCCATTTCGCCCCAGCAGGCCACCATCGGCAGCCTGCTCACCCACGTGCGCCGCGGCGACGTGGTGGTGGTGCACTCGCTGCGTCGCGGCGCCGCCGAAGCCATCGAGGCGGTGGCACACGGGGACGTGCGTTCGTCCAAGGTGGTGGGACGCACGGTGGAGGAGATCCGCCTGCCGCCGGGCACCACCATCGGCGCCGTGGTGCGCGGCAACGAGGTCATCATCGCCCACCATGACACGGTCATTCAGGCCGAGGATCACCTGATCCTGTTCGTGGTGGACAAGCGCCGCATCCCCGAGGTGGAACGCCTGTTCCAGGTGAGCGTGACCTTCCTGTGAGCGACGAGACGGACGCGCTGCGGCGGAAGTGGGATGAACGCTATCGCGGCCTGGCGGTGGACGAGACCCGCGCCGCGCGCGTGCTCACGGAAAACCTGCATCTGCTCCCGGCGCAAGGCCGCGCCCTCGATCTGGCCTGCGGTCTCGGCGCCCATGCCTGCGTGCTGGCGCGGGCCGGACTCCAGGTGGATGCCTGGGACCTCTCCCCGGTGGCCATCGAAACGCTTCAGGCCCATGCCACCCGGCACCGGCTCACGCTGCGCGCCGAAGTGCGCGATGCGATCGCCTTGCCGCCTCCGCCCGCCGGCTACGACGTGATCGTGGCGGTGCACTTTCTGGAGCGCGGTCTCGCGCCCGCCCTCATGGCCGCGCTGCGTCCGGGTGGACTGCTGTTCTACCAGACCTTCGCAGGCGTCGGCCCCGGCCCCTCCAATCCTGCCTTCCGCCTGGGGCGTGGCGAGCTCCGGCGCCTGTTTGCGGACCTCACCCCGGTCGTCTACCGTGAGGAGCACGACATCGGTGACGGCGCCCGCGGCCTGCGCGGCGAAGCCATGCTGATCGCCCAGAGGACCTGATGGACAAGCGCACGGAACAACTGGAAAGGCTGCTCGAAAAAGGACCCGACAGCCCCACGCTGCGCTTCGGCCTGGGCAAGGCCTGGCTGGACGAAGGCGATCCGGCGCGGGCGGCAGAGCATCTTCAACAAGCGGTGGCCTTGCAGGCGGATTACTCCGCCGCCTGGAAGCTGCTGGGCAAGGCGCTGGCGCAAGCCGGGCGCACCGAGGATGCCCGCGTCGCCTACGCGCGCGGCATCGAAGTGGCCGAGGGCCGCGGCGACATCCAGGCCGCCAGGGAGATGCGCGTGTTCGCCCGGCGACTGGAAAAGGGTGAACCGCCCACGCGGTAAAACCCCGTAACGGGATCCCACCCACCGCAGCGGAAACCTGTAGGAGCGGCCTCAGGCCGCGATTACCACCACCCGCGTTAAATCCATCGCGGCCTGAGGCCGCTCCTACACGGCTCGGAGCTCACCCTATGCTTTGGGAATCGAGCGCACAGTCATTCCAGGGAGGGAACCATGATCAAGGTCGCCGTCATTCTTGGCAGCACCCGCCCCGGGCGCCTGGGCGAGTCGGTGGCGAAGTGGGTATTCGACCTCGCGCGGCAGCGCACGGACGCGGAATTCGAGTACATCGACATCAAGGATTTCAATCTGCCGCTGCTCGACGAGCCGGTGCCGCCCTCCCTGGGCCGATACTCAAAGGAACACACCCGGCGCTGGGCCGCCACCGTCGCGCGTTTCGATGCCTTCCTGTTCGTCACCGCCGAGTACAACCACAACATCCCCGCGGCGCTGAAGAACGCCATCGACTATCTCTACGCGGAATGGAACAACAAGGCGGCGGGCTTCGTGAGCTACGGCAGCGCGGGCGGTGTGCGGTCCGTGGAGGCGCTGCGCCTGGTCATGGGCGAATTGCAGGTGGCCGACGTGCGCGCACAGGTGATGCTTTCCTTGTTCACCGATTTCGAGGACGGCCGCGTCAAGCCGAGTCCCGTCCACGTCGAAACACTGAATACCTTGCTCGACCAGCTCATCGCCTGGGGCGGCGCCCTGAAGTCGCTCAGGTCCGGATAATCACAGCCGTTTTGAAGCCGCGGGGAAAGGCGCCTCCCCGAGTGGGGAGACGCGCCCGATCCCCCGCCGACCCTCGCAGGCTTTACTTCTTCTTTTCGGGTTTCGCCTTGTTCAGGCTCTCACGCAACAACTCCCCGAAGCTGCCCACCGACGCCTCGGCCTTCGGCGTCGCAGCCGGGCGGTAGGCTTCCACGTTGGCGGCCTCCTCGTGGGCGGAGGTGTCGAGGGAAAGGCTCAGGCGGCGGCGCGCGCTGTCCACGCCGAGCACCGAGGCTTCGACCACATCACCCGGATTCAGCACCTCCTTCGGGTGGCTCACGCGCCGGCCGCCGCCCAGTTCGCTGTTGGGTACCAGTCCCTCGAGGCCCGGTTCCAGCTCGACGAAGGCGCCGAAGGGTTGCAGGCGCGTGACCGTGCCCTTCACCTTGGCGCCCACCGGGTAGCGCGTCTCGGCCTCCTGCCAGGGATCAGGGCCGAGGGCGCGCATGGACAAGGCGATGCGCTCGCCCTTGTCGGTCTGCTCGATGCGCAGCACGGAGACCTCCACCACGTCGCCGGGCTTCACCAGGTCCTGTGCCTTGGCGCCCCGGCTGTACGAGAGTTCGCTGACGTGGACCATGCCTTCGAGGCCTCCTAGGTCCACGAAGGCGCCGTAATCCTTCACCGACGTAACCGTGCCCTTGAGCACCAGCCCCACGGCCAGCCTGCTGCGCAGTTCGGCGGCCTTCTGACGCGCCTCCTCCTCCAGCAGCGCCCGGCGCGAAAGCACCAGGTTGGGCCGGCGCCCGCCCTCGTACCTGGTGATGCGGAAGCTCAGGCGCTGGCCGACGTAGCCCTGCAGGTCATCCACGAAACGGGTGTCCACCTGGGACGCCGGGCAGAAACCGCGCACACCGGCCACCTGCACCTCGAGGCCGCCCTTGGCGACGCCCGAGACCATGCCCTCCACGGGCAGCCCGTTGGCGAAGGCCTGTTCCAGGCCCGCGCTGTCATGGACGTGGCGACCGGCGCCGCTGCCCAGGATCAGCGTGCCCGAGCGATCGTCGCGGCTGAGCACGTAGGCCTCGATGACGTCGCCCACCTGCACGGCATGGCCTTCGGCGTTGGTCAGCTCCTCGATGTCGATGGCCGCCTCGGCCTTGGTGCCCAGGTCCACGAACGCCTGTTCCGCACCGATGGAAATGATGCGGCCGCGGACACGGTCGCCCGGCTGCGGGACCTTGTGGCCGGGACCGGGGCTCTTGCGTTCATATTCGTTCAGGAGGGCGCTGAAATCTTCGTGTTCTGCCATGGGATGGGTTCGCCGATGAGAAGGATGCGGGGGCTGCCGGCCGCCGCGCGGAAACCGTCGCGACAGCCCGTTTCGTGATCGGGCCGTAAGGGTACTACCGGAAACGTGGGGGCGGAATAGCGGGATGGGTGATCATGCCCGGCTGGTTGAGATCAGCCGCGTGCCGGTGCCACCTCAATGGCAGGACTTGTAGAGGGGATAGAGCACGTCCTCTTCGTTCTTCACGCGCTCCGTGAGGATCGCGCCGATGGCGGCAAAATCCTTCGCGAACGCCTCTGACAGCTCCTGATCGATGTCGAGCGCCTCGTATTTCTTCAGCAGCCTGAGCGCCGTCTTGCCGATGCCTTCCATCTCCTGACGGAATTTGCGCACCATCGCGAACGTCTCCTGGTCGTGACTCGTGATGCGACTCAGGTAGATGTAGAGACGGACGTTCTCGTTGATCAGGTGATTGTGGAGGTCGAAACGGAAGTCGTTGAGCAGCTGCGACACGGATGCGAAGTCGTTTCGCTCGAAATGGGTCTTGATGGAGACGTAGGACGCAAACAGCTTCTGATGTTCGTTCTTCAGCTCGTCGACGAGCGTCGGCGAGTAGCGGATCTCCGTGCCGGGCGCGGTTTCGTATTCGACCTGTTCGGCTTCCTGCGGTTTCCGTGCCTTGCCTTTGAAGAACCCGAACATCGTTGACGTCTCCCGAGCCAATCATTCACCCGCACGCCGATCCACCGGGACAAAGCGGATGCCCCCTCGGCAAGCGCCGCATTCATGCAGGGGCCGATTGTCAGAACGGCCGCTTTCGGGCGGCCATGATGCGAGTCATTGACATGGAACAGGAAACTTGTTCCTCGGTTTTGACCAACCGAGGCATCGGGAAGCGAGTGGTCAAATCATGCAATCACCAATGCAGGGGGACGGGAAATGGCAGGCTCTGTCAGCCGCGCGATTCAGCTTTCCTGAACCCTCCTCAAGTCAGCAAATCGACCGCTGAGGATGGAGGCAGCTGGAGAATGGGCGGGGTGCTCGAAAGAGCGCGCCGAAATCTTCGTGGTCGGTCATGGGAGGGTCGTGGGCAGGAGTGGTGAGGAGCCATTGCAGCGTGGTGCGCCGTCGCCACGCCTCACCTCTCTTCGGCATTGCGGCGAAACTGTTTCCGGTAGTGGGCCGGCGTCACATCCGTGAGCCGGGTGAAGATGCGGCGGAAGGACGACTCGTCACCGTAGCCGACGGCGGCGGCGATCTGGGCGGTGCTTTGGCGCGTCTCTTCCAGCAGCGCCTTGGCGTGCTCCACGCGCAATGCGTGCAGGTAGGCCAGCGGCGCCATCCCCGCGGCGGCGCAGAAGCGGCGGTGGAGCGTGCGATAGCTCACGTGCAGTTCCTCGGCGAGCGCGGCGGCGGAGAAGTTTTCCGCCAGGTGCCGTTCCATCCACGCCGCGGCCCCATCCACCAGCGGATCGCCGAAGCGGCGTGCCAAGGCCATGAAGGGGCGCTGCGAACTCTTCGATTCGTCGACCAACATGATGGACGCCACCTGCCGCGCGAGGGCGTGGCCCTTGAGGCGGCGCAGCAGGTGGAGAGAAAGATCCGTGTGGGCGGTCATGGCGCCGGCGGTGATCACCTGACCGTCATCCACCAGCGCCTTCGCCGCATGGAGGCGCACCTTCGGATAGCGCGCGGCGAAGGCCTCCTGGAACCACCAACTGGTGGTCGCGGCGCGGCCGTCGAGCAGGCCGCTCTCGGCCAGCACGAAGGTGCCGTAACAACTCGCGGCCACCAGGGTGTCGGCGGGGAGACACCTCAGGCACGCAACGGCCGGTTGCCATTGCTCACGGAGGCGTTCATCAACCTGGTGCAGGTTCTCGGCGAAAAACCCGGGCAGGATGAGCGCGTCGTACCCGGTGAGTGCCGCGGGCAAGGGCCAGGTTTCAAGGCTGAGCCCCTCCGCCAGTGCGATCGGTCCGCCGGCAGACGAATAGAGGTCGACGCGGACGGGCGTGTCGGGGGCGAGGCGCGCCGCGATACGAAAGAGATCCAGGGTGGCGGTCACGCTGGAGGGAGTGGCCCCCGACTCCACCAGTAGGGCGATGGCGGTCATGGCATTTCTCGCACGGGAGTTGTCCATTCTGCCACTTCAGCGCGAGCGCCTCCAAAGCCACCATGGCGCCATCGTCCCTGTCGCCGAGGTGGCCCACGAGAAATGTGATCGCGCTGATGTCGTTGCTGCTGCTGTCGTTGCCGAGCGGCGCCGCGCCGCCCGCGACCCTGTTCGAGATGGCGCGCGCCCACCCGCAGCCGGCGCGGCTCGCCCAGAGTGTGCTCGTCATCGTCGACGCACAGGAGGAATACGTCAGCGGCGCGTTGCCGTTGGAGAACGTGCAGCAAGCCGTGGCGGAGATCGGGAAGGTCCTCAGGCGCGCACGCGCCGCGGGAACGCCGGTCATCCATGTGGTGCATCGCGGCGGCGGCGGTCTCTTCGATCCGGCGGGACCTTTCTTCGCCATCGTGGCGTCCCTCGCCCCCCGCGCAGGTGAAACGGTGATCGAGAAGCGGCTGCCCAACGCCTTCGCCGGCACCGAGCTGCAGAAGGCGATCGCCGCCACGGGGCGCACGCAGCTCATCGTCGTCGGCTTCATGACTCACATGTGCGTCAGTTCCACCGCCCGCGCGGCGTTGGATCACGGCTACGCGACGACCATCATCGCCGCCGCGACCGCGACCCGCGCCTTGCCCGACGGCCGCGGGGGCACGCTATCGGCCGCGACGGTGCAGCGAGCCGCCCTGGCGGCACTGGCCGATCGATTCGCGGTGGTGGTGGACGATGCGAGCGGCATCAGTGAATGAACAAGTGTGAACACGTGGAGGAGAACGAGATGAGTTCCGACCATCCCGACAAGCAGGCGGTGTGGGAAACCCTGCGCCGCCTCAACGATGCCTGGACCAAGGGCGACCCCGCCGAGCTGGCGCGCTACTTCCATCCCGAAATGGTCGCGATCACCGCCACCGATCGCCACCGGCTCGAAGGCGCGGCGGCGTGCATCGACGGTTGGAGCGCCTTCGCGCGCATGGCGCGGATCCACCACTGGCGCGAGGTGGACCCGCTGATCCGCCTCTACGGCGATGCAGCCGTAGTCGCCTACAACTACGAACTCGCCTGTGAGATCAATGGACACACCCACAACCTGACCGGCCGCGACATGTTCTTCTTCGTGCGCGAAGCGGACCGCTGGTGGGCCGTGGCGGATCACTTTTCACCGTTTCCGTGACGGCGGGGCGGCGCACGTCGTCGCGGCGAAACCGCGCGACAGGCGCCGCAAGGCTCACCGCGTCCGCGCGGGGTATGTGTCGGCTTGCAGCAAGCGATCAGCTAGCTGTCTGAAGCACCCACGAATCATTCCTTCCTGTGTGGGACACGGCAGACCGTTGCACGCTCGCCAAAGACCTTGATCGGTCAAGGTGTCAGTACCCTTAAGTCGAGTTTAAGGGTACTGGCACCTACTCCTTGATGCTACAACGCGAGACCTGACCCCGTGACTCCCTGTGACCCCGTGACTCCCCTGCTCATCGCCGACCGCGAAGGCGACGAACGCCTGGCGGCCATCGACGAGCGCTGCAGCCAGCTTGCCGGCATGCTGGAGCTGGCCCGGCGCCTGAGCGCCGGCGAGCGCCTCGTCGGCTTCCTC
>JBFXES010000061.1:0-14903 GCA_050179875.1 Thiohalomonadaceae bacterium | reverse complement strand
GACGTGCACGAGCGCCCCCGCCGCCCCGGCGACCCGCCCGCCCTCATCGCAGTCGCCGATCGCATCCGCCAGGTGCTCGGCTGGACGCCGAGCTACGACGACCTGGACGCGATCGTCGCCACCGCCATCGCCTGGGAACGCCGCCTCGCCCGGTTGTATGAATTAAAGTCCGCGAATGAACGCCAATTAACGCAAATGTGATGAACGCAAAATCCGCATAGGCCGACTCAAGGCCGCCGGTATGGTCCCCTCATCCATCTGCATGCGTGACCAGCCCTGAGCCGCATTTCATTTGCGTTCATTCGCGTTCATTTGCGGACTTTCCCCAATACGTCCCCGCCACCAGTCGATCACGACGTCGGCGATGCGGTCGGCCGCGTGGCCGTCCCACAGTTCGGGCACGCGTGCCGGGCGGTGGCCGCGCTCGTCCAGAAACGCGCGGATGCCGGCGCGCACCTGCGCGGGCGAGGCGCCCACCAGGCGGTTGGTGCCCTGCTCCACGGTGGCGGGGCGTTCGGTGTTGTCGCGCAGGGTGAGGCAGGGCACGCCGAGGATGGTGGTCTCCTCCTGCACGCCGCCGCTGTCCGTGAGCACCGCGCGCGCATTGGCCATGAGATTGAGGAAATCCAGATAGCCGAGCGGTTCGATGCAGCGATAGCCGTTCTCCGCGGAAAACAGCCCATCGAGGCCGAAGCCCGCGATGCGCGCCTGGGTGCGTGGGTGCACCGGAAATATCACCGGCATGCGCCGCCCCACGTCCGCGATGGCCTCGCCGAGGCCCGCGAGCATGGCGCGGGTCTCCACGTTGGAAGGCCGGTGCAGCGTGAGCACCGCGTAGGGACGCGGGGTGTCGCCTTCCATCAGCTCCAGCTCGTGCAGGGTGGGCCGCGCCAGGGCGCGTTCGCGGTGCGCGAGCAGGGTGTCGATCATCACGTTGCCCACGAAATGCACCTCGCCGCCGTGGCAGTTGTGCGCGGCGCTGCGCTCGGTGGTGAACAGCAGATCGGAAATGGCGTCGGTGACGATGCGGTTGATCTCTTCCGGCATGGCGATGTCGCCGCTGCGCAGCCCGGCTTCCACGTGGGCCACGGGGATGCCCATCTTCTTGGCGTCCACGGCGCAGGCCAGGGTGGAATTCACGTCGCCCACCACCATCACCAGGTCCGGCCGCTCGTCGAGCAGCACGGCCTCGAATTTCTCCATGATGCGTCCGGTCTGCGCGCCGTGGCTGGCCGAACCCACGTCCAGGTTGATGTCGGGCCGCGGCAGGCCCAGCTCCTCGAAGAACAGCTCGGACATGCGGCGGTCGTAGTGCTGGCCCGTGTGCACCAGGCGCTGGGTGATGGGCAATCGCTGCGCGCGCCTTGAAAAGGCCGCCATGACCGGCGCCACCTTCATGAAATTGGGACGGGCACCGACCACGTGCAGGATCTTCATGCCTCGGCCTCCGCAAGGTTTGTCACTGGTCCGTCGCGGCGCAGCAACTGCGCCAGGCGCGATATGTGCGTGCGTTTCACGCCGTCGTGATTGGGAAGGGTCAGCAGTCGCGACGCAAAGGATTCGGCGGCGGGAAACACGCCCTCGCCCGACAGATGGGCCGCCACGCCCGGCACCTGCGGCAGGATGGCCCCGTACAGCGCCGAAACGCCCAGGGACGCCAGCCTGCCCAGCATGCGATCGCGCGTTGCGCGGTCTGGCGCGAGCACCGGATAACGCGACAGGCGCTCGCCCGCGCGCTGGCGGCAGGCGGTGGGCAGATCGAGCAGACTGCCGCCGGCGAGCAGCGCGGGATACAGGGCCTGTGGATGCGCCGCGCGCCGGAAGGCGTTCACGGCCGGCGGCAGATAGGCCTCCAGCGCCGCAGGCATGGCGCTGACGCCCTGGAGCGCCACATAGCGCGTCTCGCCCAGATGCAACCCGGGCAGCGCCGTGGGCAGGCGGTACAGCCACGGGTGGCGCAACAGGTTGTAGGCGCGCACCTTGAGCGCATGCACGAGGCCATCGAACTCGCCCGGCGTCGCCAGGCGCGCGAGCCCGTGATGCAGCGCATCCTCGCGCGTGAGCACGGCGCCGCCGGTCAGCAGGCTCACCGGCTTGCCGCGGCCGAAGCTGAGCACCACTACATCGCCCTGCCACCCGCGCTCGCCGGCGCGCGAAGGAAAACCCTGCGCGCCGTCCTGCACCAGGGCGCACCCCACGCGCGCGCACGCACCGCGCAATTCGGCGTGGCGTTCGGGGATGCCCAGCAGGTCCACCGCGATCACCGCCAGGGTGCGCGTCGACAGGCGCGCGGCAAGCGCACGCAGATCCATCCACGGACGCTCGGACTCGTAGTCCACGAGCACCGGATGGCATCCCGCATAGACGGTGGCGCTCACCAGGGCCGGGCAGTTGTACGCCGCGAAGATCACTTCGTCGCGCGCGGGCCAGCGTTCGCGCAATGCGAGCAGCGCCGCCGCCAGCGCCTGCGTGCCGGATCCGAACAGCGTCGCATGCCACGGTGCGAACAGGCCGCGCACGGCATTGCGCGGACCCCGTTCCCAGGTCACGCGATCGCCGGCGGGCGGAAGACGTGCCCAGTTCATCGCTGCGAGGGCTCCCAGGCCTGGATGCGATGACCGAGCAGGAATGCGACCAGGGCGTGCGCCAGGGCGGCGTTGGCCTGCATGAAAAAATACGGCACGCGCACCACGGTGCGCCGCCGCAGCGGTCGCGCCACGGCACCTGCCACGACCAGCGCATAGAGTCCCAGTTGCGCGATGAATACCGCCGTGTAGAGCGTCCCGCCGGCGAGGCCGGCGCTGATCAGACACATGGGCAGGCACCATGGCACCAGCCAGCGCAGCGGCTTGTGACTCCACAACTGCCATGCGAAGGCGCCGTGCCGCAGCGGATTGAGCAGGTCGCGATGGCGCCAGAGCGCCGCCATGCCGCGCAGCGCAGTGCGGTATTTGCGCTGGTATTCGCGCGCGTCGTCCACCAGATCGGGGTAGTAGCCGAAGGCCTGCCGTGCCACCACGGCGCGCAGGCCGCGGCGCGCACAGTTGAGGGCCACGCTGAAATCACTGGGCACGCCCGGTTCGATGTCCTCGCACAACGACCGCCGCGCGGCGAAGAAGGAGCCGGACAATCCCACCAGTCCGGCGTGACGGGCCTCGAGACGGCGCAGCGCCATTTCGTAGCGCACGTAAGCCCCCTCGCCCATGGGCCGCCCATCGTGATCGATGAAGCGATCCTCGCTGGAGACGGCGCCCACCCCGACGTCGGCGAAAGGACGGACGATGGCGCGCAGTCCGGATGTATCCATGCGCGTGGCAACATCAGTGAACACCAGGATGTCGTGGCGCGCCTCTGCAACGGCGAGGCGCTGCACGCATTCCTTGCCGCAGCGCCGATCTGCACACACCACGCGCACGCCACGATCGGCAAAACGCGCTGAAATGGCCTCCGTGCCGTCGTCCGAGCCATCGGATGCGACGATCACTTCCAGACGATCGCGCGCGTAGTCGCAGGCCAGCAGATTCTCAAGCTTCGCGGCCATTCTTGACGCTTCATTGTGCGCCGCGATAATTACCGAGACCGAAGGGAGCCCGGGTTGCGCGACAGGGCGCGAACGGCGCGCCGGCATCGCGAGGAGCGCGAGCGGATAGAACACGTAGCTGTAGAGCGCTCCGAGCAGACTGATCCAGAAGATCGCTTCCATGCGGACGCCGTCACACCCGTCGTAAAGTGCAGCAACTATAGTCACCCGACCTCAGGGCTTCCATGTACGCGAGGTCACCATGGATCGGGCATCCTTGCGCGTATTGCACGTCGTCTGCGCCGGACGATGGGCATCCGAAGAGGCGACGCCGGCCCCGCTGCTTCGCGCACTGCGCACGCAGCGAGGACTGGACAACCGGATCGCACTGGTCGCCGACGGGACGCCGGTCGCCGCCCCCGATGATGACGTGATCGTCATCGATCATCGCGGCCACACCCTCGCCCGCCACCTCCGCTCCATCCGAACGCTTGCTGCGCTGCATCCCGACGTGGTGCATGTCCACGGCCGCCGTGAACGCGTGCTCGGGACCTGGGTGGCGCTGCGCACCCGCAGCACGCCCGTGTACAGCGTGCACGAGCGCGAGCACGGCGTGACCGGCGCCTGGCTGCGCGTCCTGTGCGGACGCATGCAGCGAAACGTCGTCTGTCATTCACCGACCCAGGGCAGGCGCCTCGCTGCGCGCGCGGGGCTGTGCGTGTCCGTCATCGAGCCCGGCGCTGACGTGCGCGCGCTGGACGCGCAGGCCGCGCTCCCGGTGGACCTGGCGCTCGCCGGGGACGGCTTCCACGTGGCCTTCGTCGGACCGCTCACGGCAGAGGCCCGCCTCGACATGGCGCTGGCCACGGCCTGGCGGCTGGCGCGCGATCTGTCCGGCCGTTTTCACCTGCACGTGTTCGGCCACGGCGAAACCCGCGCCGCCTGCGAGGCCTTCGTGCATCGCCACGGGCTCTGCGCCCGCGTCGCCTTCCACGGTCACAGGGAACCGCTCGCGCCCTGGCTCGCGCGCATGAATGCGCTGCTGTGGTGCGCCGATGAAGCTGTCACGCCGGCGCGCGTGCTGGAGGCGATGGTGCTGGGCGTGCCGGTGGTGGCCCGCGCCTGCGGCGATGTGGCGCGCCTGCTCGGCTTCGGCACGCGCGGTACGCTGGTGTACGAGCACGCACCCCACGCCTACGCCGCCGCACTCGGTTCCCTGCCGGCGCATCCGGAGCTGGCGCGCGGCCGGGCCGCCGCCGCACGCGAGCACGCACGCAGACACTGCGACCTGGGCCGCGTCGCACAGCGTTACACCATGCTTTATCACAGCCTCAACGCCGCGCGTCACGGCCAGTCCCTGGGCGTGTGCTACCTGTAAGCCCGTTGCCTGCGGGGCCTCACACCTCGGCCGCCAGGGCACGCCGGAGTACCGGCGCACCGCCGAAGCCGAGCTTGAAGTGATAGGCGGCAAAGTCGCGGTGGCGTGCATTCGCCGCCTGCGCCGACACCCCGCCCATGTTCATCCAGCGTATGCCCCGGCCTGAATAGTGCCTTGCCAGCTCGAAGAACAGGCGCACGGCGGCGCCGCGCCGCTTGCCGTCTTCCGAGCCCGCGCCCGTAAGGCAATAGGCCGTCTCGCCCCGTTCGAGCATGTAGGCCATGGCGAGCGTGCCGCCGCGTTCGTCGCACAGCGCGTAGAGATTGCCGCTGCCGTCCAGTTCCATCTGAACGGCGAGACGCCTGTAGTAGAGGTAATCGCGCACAAAGCCCATGAGCTGCAGGCGTTCGCCGCGACGCCTCGCCCACAGTGCGCGGAAACCCGCCATGTGCAAGGCCTGGCGCCGGTCGATGCGGCGCAGCAACATGGGTTCCCGCTGCGACGCCTCGAACAAGCGGCGGTGCGCGGGATCGGCGCTTTGCAGGCGTTGTTCCTCGTCCTGATGCAGATCGCAGACGAACTCCAGGCGATCCCTGGCGCGACCGAGGCGCGGGTCGAGCCGGTAGCCCTCCACGCCGCCGTCATGGCAGCCGATGTGAACCGCGGTGAGCCCCTGAAAGTACAGCCAGTTCACGATCCTGTCCGGCAAATCGCGGGCGACCCGCCTGCTCGCCGGCGGAAACGAAAGCGCGTGGAACACACCGCCCGTGCCCTGCGGGATCACCAGCCCGCCCACCAGGCAGATGCATGCGCCGAAACGCTTGACCACGATGCCGCGGCGCACGGCGCGGCCGTGCTGCTCCGCGGCAAGCGTGGCGGAACGATGGAACAGGTTCTGACCCGTCCCGTTGACGCTGTCATCCCAACCGGCCGGGTCCCGTTCGATGTCGTACCACTCGAACTGCAGCTGGCTGTGCATGGATGGGAACCGGCGTTCGCGCCGGCCCGCTGTCAACTCGTGCTGACCGCCGCCGTGCCCGTGCGCGCCCCCGTCTCTGTGTCCTCTTCCTGCGGCAGCAGCGTGACCACCGGCGCCACCGGCGTCACCTCCGGGCTGCCCACCAGGATGGGGCGTCGGTGCAGATACGCCGTGGTCTGGCGCTTGCGGCGGATGTCGGCGTAAATCTGCCGCGCCCGCTCCACGCCCACCTGCAACTGTTCGGCCAGTTGCTCCGCCGGGGCGCCGCTGTTGAGCATGGCGAGCGCCACGTCCATCTGCTGGTAGGGCAAGGCGAAGTAGAACTCGTCCTGGCCCTGGCTGAGGCTGTAGGTGTCCGTCGTGGGAACGGCGTTGCAGATCGCCTCGGGCAGGTCCATGTGGCGCGCGAGCGCATAGACCTGGCTCTTGTACAAGTGGGCGATGGGCTTCACGTCCGCCGAGCCGTCGCCGTTCTTGACGAAGAATCCCTGGTCGTATTCCAGCCGGTTGGGCGTACCGACCACCGCGTAGTTGAGCCTGTCGGCATGGAAATATTCGATGCTCTTGCGCACCCGCTGCTTGTAGTTGGTGGCCGCCACGATTTGCAGGTATTCCTTGAGATCCAGGCGCCGCTCCTCGATGCGCCCCTGCGGGTCGGCGACGACCAGGGCGAAATAGCTGAAGCGCTGTTCCGCGCCGCCGCGGATGGCGATCTTGCTCTTCCATCCCTCGCCATACTCCGGAAACACGCGACGGATGGCGGCATCGCGCCAGCGGTAACAGCCGATGGCTTCGAGCGCCGGCGCGATATCCTGCACCTCGTACTCGATGCCGAGCATCTGTGCGAGTTCGGTGGCCCGCTCCTCGCTTTCGCTGGACGAATCGCGCTCGGGCATCATCACCCCGAACACCTTGCCCGCGCCCAGCGCGCGCACCGCCAGCGCCGCGCACACGGAACTGTCGATGCCGCCGGACATGGCGACCACGAGGCCGCGACGATGCAGATCGTCGCGCAGGATCTCCCGCAGGCGCTGCGCGATGCGCTCGGCCTCGGCCTCGCAATCCATCTGCAGGAGCTTATCGACTGGCGTACTCTGTTCCTGTGGAGACATCCCTTTCTCCTTCCATGTGGCCGCCATCAACGAGCAGGAACCGCTTGACCTTTCCCGAGGCCGTGCGCGGCAGCGTTGCGGCGAACTCCACGCAACGCGGAATCTTGTAGGCAGGCAGGCGTTCGCGGCAATGGCGCTGGACGTCCATGGCCGTGAGCGTGCATCCCGCGCGCGGCACCACCACGGCCTTGACCACCTGTCCCAGAAGTTCGTCGGGCATTCCCGTGCACGCGACCTCTTCCACCCCTGGAATTTCTGCGATCGCTTCCTCGATCTCCAGCGGGCTTATGCGGTGCGCGCCGCACTTGATCATCTCGCTGCGGCGGCCGTCGATGAAGATATAGCCATCGCGATCACGGTGGGCAAGATCGCCTGTTTTCAGCCAGCCGTCCGCCATCACTTCGCGGGTCGCCTGCTCGTCTTTCCAGTAGCCGAGCATGATGTTGTCGCCCCGCGCCCAGATCTCGCCCGTAACGCCATCCGCCACGGCGTTGCCCTGCTCGTCGCGGATGTCCAGCTCCACGCCCGGAATCGCAATGCCGACTGCGCCGAGCTTCTCGTCGAGACGCTCGGGCGGCAGCCAGGCAAGGCGCGCGGTCGCCTCGGTCTGGCCGTACATCACGAACAGGCGCGCGTGCGGCAGGGCCGCACGCACGCGTCGCGTGAGATCCGGCGCCATGGCGCCGCCCGCCTGGGTGAGATAGCGCAGCGAGGACAGGTCGTAATCGGCGGGACGGGTGCGCGCGAGCAACACGGCATAGGTGGACGGCACGCCGGAGAAGCCCGTGGCCCGCTCCGCCGCCATGGCCTCCAGCACGCCGTGGGGATACACCATGCTGCGATCGAGCACCAGGCGGCCACCCGCGGCGAGATGGGTGTGCAGTACGGAGTTGCCGTAGGAGTAGTGAAACGGCAGGACGTTCACGATCACGTCCTGCGCATCCAGCGCCAGGTAGGCCAGGATGGACTGCACGTTGCTGTCCAGGTTGCGGTGGCTGAGCGTCACGCCCTTGGGACGACCGGTGGTGCCCGAGGTGTAGATGATGGCGGCCGGCGCGTCCGGCGCCGGTTCAGCGATGGATGCGTTCAAGTCGCCCGTGAGCAGGTCGTCCGGCGTGACCACGATACATTCCGGCAAGGCGCCGGCGATGGCCTGACGCAGTGACTGCGCCGCCGCGGTCACCAGCAGCGTCGCATTGCAGTGGCGCAGATGACCGACGATCTCCGGCGCGCGCGCCGCCGGGTTCAGGGCCACCACCACCCCCCCCGCCGCGTGCACGCCGTAGTAACAGGCCACGTACTCGGGGGAGTTTTCCAGCAACAGGCCCACGCGTGCCCCCGGCGCCACCCCCGCCGCCCGCAGCCCGTCGGCGACGCGGACGACGGCCTGCCACAAGGCGCCGTAGCTCATGCGCTGTGCGCCGGCGGTGAGCGCCTCCGCCGAGGCCTGCCGTTTTGCGCGCGCCTCAAGACGTGCCAGCAGCGACATCTCAGCCCGCCGCCTGCGAGCCGCGCTCGGCGCTCTTGCGCGCGATGAATCCCACGATGTTGTTCACGGAATCCAGGTTCTCCGGGATCATTTCCTCGTCGCGGACACGGATCCCGAACTGTTCCTCCAGGAAGTAGATGAGCTCCATCATTCCCGTGGAATCGACGATGCCTTTCTGCAACAGCGAATCGTCGTTGCCGAGCGCATCTTCGCTGTCCGTGAACAGGTAATTACTGAGCAAGAACTGACGCACGCTGGATTCAACCGACATGACGAGTTTCCTTGGTTTCCTGACCCGGCGCCTGTAGCCGCGGACGGCCTGCGGCGTCGGCAATGAAGCGGTGATGCCAGATCTGGGTGGTGAGGATGCCGACAAAGGCCATGTTGTCGCGGTAACCGATGGCCTTGCCCGCCATGGCCTTGCGCACCAGGAGCGCCACCCGGGCGGGGTCGAAGTAACCGTAGTCGCGCACCACGTCCGGTGCCAGGAGGTCCATGCATTCGGGTGCTGCCTTGATGAAGGCGGCGATGTCCGGTGCACGATAGGGCTGCTTGTGGCGCGCCAGCACCGACGGGGGCAAGCGCCCTGCCATGGCGCGTTTGAGCAGATATTTTTCGTTGAGGGCGCGCAGCTTCATGCGCGGCGGCAGGCGCGCGGCGAACTCGATGACGTGGTGATCGAGGTAAGGGAAACGGCCTTCCACGGCGTTGGCCATGAGCATGCGGTCGCCCTGTGATGCGAGCAGATAGCCGGGCAGCAGCACCTTCGATTCCAGGTATTGGGCGCGGTTGAGCGGGTGCCAGCGCCGGAAGGACGCGGGCAGTTGCGCGGCAAAGCGCTCCATGACGGGCGGTGCGGCGGCAAGCGCCTCCTGCATGGCGTCGCTGAAGAACTGCTTGCACTGCGCGGTAGTGCTCCAGCGCGGCAGGTGCGAGAACCAGGGTGAGTCAGCATCGCTGAGCCCCTGCCCGAAGAAGGCCTGCAGGTAGCGCTGGCCCTGGGCGCCGATGTCCAGGTAGGGATAAAGCCGGCGCAGCAGCAGCGGCCTGCGCGCGGAAGTGGGCCGCGCCGCCCAGTAGCGCCGCACCTTGTCTTCCTTGAAGATGTCGTAGCCGCCGAACACCTCGTCGGCGCCCTCGCCCGTGAGCACCACCTTGAAACCGTTGGCGCGCGCGAAACCGGAGAGCAGGCGCATGGGCGCCGGCGCGGTGCGCAGCACCGGCATCTCGGTGTGCCAGATGGTGTCGGCTATGGCATCGGCCACTGTGCCGTCCACGCATTCCATGCGCACGTGGGCGGTGCCCAGGTCGTGCACCACCGCCTGCTGGTAGGGGGTCTCGTCCAGGGTTTCGCTGTCGAAGCCGATGGAGAAGGTGCACAGGCGCACGTCATTGCCGCTGATCAGCGAGGCGATGACCGAGGAATCCAGCCCGCCGGAGAGGTAGGCGCCCACGGGCACGTCAGCGCGCAGGCGGATGCGGGCGGCCTGTTCCAGGCGCGCGCGCAGTTCCTCGGCCAGTTGCGCCTCGGACCTCCCGTCGAATGCGCCGCCTTCCGGGAACTCGAAATCCCAGTAGCGGCCGGTGCGCACGCCGCGCCCGTCCGCCTCCAGCCAATGTCCGGGCGGCAATTCATGCACGCCCTCGAACACGGTGTCGGGGGCGAGCGGCGACCAGAAGGTGAACACCTGATCCAGTCCCGGAAGGTGGGCGCGCGGGACGACGCCGCCGGCAAACAGCGCCTTCATTTCCGAGCCGAACAACAGCTCGGTCGCGCTGGCGTGATAATAGAGCGGCGCGATGCCCACCCGATCCCGCACCAGCAGCAGGCGCCGCGCCCTTTGATCCCACAGCGCGATGGCGAACTGGCCGTTGAGGTGCGCCACGAACTCGCGCCCGTATTCCTCATAGAGGTGCACGATCACCTCGGTATCGGAACGGGTGTAGAAGCGATGGCCCCGCCGGGACAGTTCGCTGCGCAGTTCCAGGTAATTGAAGATCTCCCCGTTGAACACCACCTGGACGCTGCCGTCCTCGTTGTGGATGGGCTGGGCGCCGCCGGCGATGTCGATGATGCTGAGGCGCGCGTGGGCGAGCCCGATGGGCCCTTCGGAGTACAGCCCCACGCCGTCGGGGCCGCGATGACGCACGCTCGCGATCATGTCCACGAGACGCGCAGAGGCGACGGGCTTCCCTTCCAGGTCGAGCACTCCGGCGATGCCGCACATGTCAGGGCAGGCTCTTCACGATGTGCGGCCCGAGGAAATTGGCCAGTGCCAGGGGCAGGCGCTGCCAGGCCTTGATGGCCAGGCGGTAGCGAGGATTGCCCGGGTTCATGACCGGGACCTGCCTGCCCGGTGCGAGCCAATAGTGCCAATAGAGCTGGCGCTCTTCCGCACCCCACTGCTTCTTGAAACGCCAGGTGCCGCTGCCCACGCTGGAACGGCCGAAGTCGAACTCCTCGCAACCTTCGGTGACCGCGCGCTCGAGCATGGACCAGTACAGCAGCATGTTGGCGCCGAGCCCGTTGGTCTCGCGCAGCGACGAGGCCCAGGGCACCTCCATGCGCTGGCGATCGCGCAACTGCAGGCCCGCCGCCACGGGACGCTGCCCCAGGCGCACCACGGTGATGGCGGCCGCGTCGCCCATGGCCTCGCACACCGCCGCGAAGAAACGGCGCGGGTAGACCGGCGTGCCGAGGTCGCGCATGTTGCGGGCGAACACGGTGTAGAAGTCGGACAACAATTCCGCGCCGCCGTGGAGCACGCGGGCGTTTTCCCGCATGGGTCGCTTGACCTGGGCCCGGCACTTGCCGCCGATGGCCTTCCACAAGGCCTGCGCGCCCTGTGGCAGCGGCAGCACCATGGCCACCTTGTCCGTGCGCAGCGACCACTCGGGCCCGCGCGGAAACGTGTCGCGGAATTCCGCGTGACTGCAACCCTTGCGCAGGGCGAGCTGGGCGGCCGCGCACATCAGCGACTCCTCCACCACCGGATCGTCGGCGATGGCGCCGCCGCGGTTCACGTAGGGCATGGAGACCATGTAATTGCCGAACAACCGGCTTCTGAGTCGTACCACCGGCAACAGGCCGGTGATCGCGCCCGCCTGGTTGCGCACGTACAGACAACAGGTCTCGTGCCCGAACAGGCGCCGGATCAGGCCCCGCCAGGCACTGCGATGATAGAGGCTGCCTGCCGGGTGAGCGTCCGCGAAGGCATCCAGCTCCATGGCATTCCGTTCGTCCGCGGCCACCTCGATGCTCGGCACCAGGGACAACTGCGCCGCCAGCGTGCTCATCCCTCGCTCTCCTCTTCCATGCGGGTCGCGGCGTGGCGCCGCCACTGCACCGTGATCGCCCCGAGGCCTACGCCGACCTCGTTGGAAAGGTAGTCCACGAAACCGGCGCTGCGACCGACGAGTGGCTGGGCGATCTCCACGGCCATGCCGGCCAGCGAAACCAGGAGCACGCTCGCCAGCAGACCGTCGGGTTCGCGCCGCAGCAACACCGCGACGCCCACCACCAGCAGTGCGTAGACCGGCGCGTGCACGGCCTTCCACACCAGTATGGCGGGCATGGTCAGCAAGGCGCCGTCGGGCAGCAACAGACCTGCGAGCACACAGCCCGTCACGGTCAGCAGCAGCGCATGCAGCAGCGGATCAGCCATGGGCACGCGCCAGGGGCGTCTGCCGCGGAGGCAGCAAGGCGGCGCGCTCGAGCACCTCACGCGCCGGCGCCAGAGGGAAGTCCCGCAGCAGACGCTTCAGCCGGGCTTCGCAACGGTGGAGATTCAGGTAATGACGAAAGCGCGAGCGCGGACCGGCGCCGATGCGCGGTTGCTGCGGGTCGATCTCCCAGGGATGGACGTAGAACATGAACGGCCGCTCATGCATTACGTGGCGCAGCAGCCGGCGTGTGAGCGCGTAGGGATAAAGCCTGAACCAGCCGCCGCCCACCGGAAAACGCACACCGAAGCGATCCACCGCCGTGGGGGGAAACTCGGTCAGCTGGGCGCCCCGGGGCGTGCGGATGCGGTGCGGATCGAGCGGCGCATGCGGAATGCCGTAGCGGTCGTGGCGCACGGGAAAGATGCTGGAGTCATACAGGAAGCCGAGCTCGTGCAGCACGTCCAGTGCCCAGCGTGACTGCTCCACGATGGAATAGCTCGCCGCACGGTAACCGATCACGGGCACCTGCGCCTGGTCTTCCAGCACTTCCTTGGCGCGCCGGGTTTCCTGGTGGAACTGCGCGGGGGTCTGGCGGTAGATGAGCTCGTGACTGTAACCGTGACAGGCCACCTCATGGCCCGCCGCGGCGATTTCCCGCACCAGCCCCGGGTTTCGCTCCGCCACCCAGCCGAGCACGAAGAAGGTGGCGCGCACCCCGGCGTTCTCGAACAGCGCCAGCAGCCTGAAGGTGTTGCGCGCCACGCGCGGTTCGAAAGCGGGCCAGTCGGCGGGCCGTACCCGGTCGGCGAAGGCCGAAACCTGGTAGTAGTCCTCCACATCGACGGTCATGGCGTTCGGTCCGGCGGGAACGTCCATATTCCCTCCCTTTCTTGCCACGGTGGCGTGAGGCCCGGTCGAGGTTCGCCTGCGCTCCCGTCAGCCCTGTATGCGCGGATCGAGGGAGCCGGCGATGCGGTTCAGTCTTTCCTCCAGTCGCGTGATTTCCTCGCTCAGCAGGCGGAACACGTCGCCGCTCTCCAGCGGGGCCGCCGCGGCAGCCCCATCCCGTCCCGGCGGCACGCGCAGCACGGGCGCAGGCCCGCGGTTGCGCGCCATGCGTTCCTCATAAGTGGGCCATTGCAGTTCCTGCACCGCGGTGCGTACCACGGTGGCGTCGATCTGCTTGAGACCGTCCGCGTAGGCGCATATGAGGGCCGTGTCGCACAGGCTGTTGATGAGACGGGGCGTCCCGCCGGTATAGCGATAAAGGGGATCGTAGGCGTCGTTGGTGAAGATGTCCTGGCGCTGGGCCCCCGCCACGCCGAGCCTGTGCTCCACGTAGGCGCGCGTCTCCACCGGATCGAACGGACGGATGTGGAAGCGCAGCCGTACGCGCTGCACGAGTTGTTCCATGCCCGGGGCATCGAGCAGCTCGTTCAGTTCGGGCTGGCCCACCAGGATCACGTTGAGGATCTTCTCCTGGTACGTCTCCAGGCCCGACAACAGCCTGATCTCTTCGAGCACGCGCCGGCTGAGATTCTGGGACTCGTCCACCACCAGCACGATGCGCTTCCCTGCCGCGTACTGGTCGAGGAAGAACTCGTTGAGCCGGCCCAGCATCTGCACCTTGGAAAGACCGAACGGATCCAGGCCCAGGTCCACCAGGAAGGCCTGCAGAAACTCCGTCTCGTCAAGCTGGGTGTGATAGATGCGCGCCACTACCACGCGATCGTCCAGGGCGCTGAGCAGCTTCTGGATGAGCGTGGTCTTGCCCGAGCCGATCTCCCCCGTGATCACCACGAAACTGTCGCGGTTCCAGACCGTGTATTCCATATACGCCATGGCGCGGGCGTGGGCGGTGCCGAGGTACAGGTAGCGCGCGTCCGGCGTCACCCGGAAGGGATGGTCCTGCAGGCCGAAGTACTCCATGTACATGGCATCACTCCAGGAACGGTGGTGTGCGTTCGTAGGTCAGGCTGATAAGAGCGACATTCTCCGTATACTCGACCGTGGGGTCGTTGCTGTCCTGTTCCGTGGTACCCACCTCGAGCGCGGCCCACAGCCTGGAATTCAATTGATAGTGGATACCGAGGCCCGCGTGCCGCTCCCTGAGCACCACGTCCACCTCGCGGAAATTCTCCTCCGAGTGTGACCCGGTAAGGGCGACACGCAAGTTGCTGGACAACTGATAACCGAGAAGCCCATGGATTTCGTTGATGGTGCGATCCAGGTCTTCGACCTCGTGGTCCTCTTCGCGCACGATGCCCGCGACGCGAAGCGAGGTGCGCACGCCGTGCCAGTTGTAGGCCAGCTCCGCGTGCCGGTTGTAGTAAAGATCGCCGGTCACCTGCTCTTCCAGCACGCCGACGCCACCGTCGCGGCCCGCGGTGGCGAGGATATCGTGGCCGGCGTCGGTATACTCATAGAGCACGGCCGCCTCCACGCTGGAATATGAATTCAGGTTCAGGTTCCAGCCGATGCGGCCCAGGAAGCCATCCAGGTCGTCCCCCTCCTCGCGCCGGATGAGCGTGCCGCCGGCGTCTACCTGCAACATGCCCCGTGCCAACGTGTCCTCCATGCGTCCGAACACATCCGCCCGGTTATAGTCCGTATGGCGTTCCTCGATATACCCCACGTTCGTCACTTCACCGTTCACCGACAGCCGTGTGCGCGGGCGCCAGTCGTGCACCAGCCTCGCGTAGGCGGACAGGCGCTGGCTGTCGATGTCACTCTCTTCGAACCAGAAGTAGCTGTAGCGC
>JBFXES010000060.1:0-15006 GCA_050179875.1 Thiohalomonadaceae bacterium | reverse complement strand
ATTCGCCGAGCAGGTAGGGGTCGGCGCCGGGGGTGTGGGTGACCACGGGCTTGTTGGTGTTGCGGTCCCACCACAGGGCGTTCTGCGGGTCGTAGCAGCCTTCCTGGGGCGGCACCTCGGCGCGCGTGAACATGCCGAACTCGTCGCTGTTCTCGTTCACGTTCACCAGCTGGCCGGCGTTGGTGTAGCGCACCAGGAAGTCGCGGTCGTACAGGCCCTTGGCCAGGATCTCGTGGATCACCGCCAGCAGGAAGGCGCCGTCGGTGCCCGGACGAATGGGCACCCACTCGTCGGCGATGGCCGAGTAGCCGGTGCGCACCGGGTTGATGGAGATGAAGCGGCCGCCGTCGCGCTTGAACTGGGACAGCGCGATCTTGAGCGGGTTGGAGTGATGGTCCTCGGCCGTGCCGATCATCACGAACAGCTTGGAGCGCTCCAGGTCGGGGCCGCCGAACTCCCAGAACGAGCCGCCGATGGTGTAAATCATGCCCGCGGCCATGTTCACCGAGCAGAAGCCGCCGTGGGCCGCGTAGTTGGGCGTGCCGAACTGGCGCGCGAACAGGCCGGTGAGGGCCTGCATCTGGTCACGGCCGGTGAACAGGGCGAACTTCTTGGGGTCGGTGGCGCGCAGGTTTGCGAGGCGCTCCGTCAGGGTGGAGAATGCCTCTTCCCAGGAGATGGGCTCGAACTCGCCGGCGCCGCGCTCGGTACCGGGCTTGCGGCGCAGCGGCTTGGTCAGGCGCGCCGGGGAGTACTGCTTCATGATGCCCGAGGAGCCCTTGGCGCAGATCACGCCCTTGTTCAGGGGATGGTCGGGATTGCCGTCGATGTAACGCACTTCGCCATCGCGCAAATGGACGCGGATGCCGCAACGGCAGGCGCACATATAGCAGGTGGTCTTCTTGACCTCCTGGACAGGAGTCGATTGCATGATGAGTCGTCTACGTTGGAGGATTAGGAAGTCTGAATATGGCTAGGTAAGCACATAAGGATATTCTTACAAGCCTGGACCAAGTTTAACAATGCAAGAATTTTTTCTTGGGTCATAAGCAGGACTAAGCCATGAAGAACATTGCAGATTTTTCGCCCACCGAACGCCAGCTGGTCAGCCAGACCCTGTTCGAACGCTACGGCCGACAGGTCCCCCTGGAGGACGCGGATGCGGAGCTCGCGCTCGAGCCCGACAGTGACGAGCTTACGACCTGCCCCACCCTCTACTGGGAGGAGCGGGGGGCCCATTTCGTGGTGTTCAAGACGGGGAACTCACGCTTTCGCGCGCAGTTCTTCTATTCCGAGGCCCAGCAGTTCGGCACCGGCAAGGAGGAGTTCGACAACCTGGGGGACTGCCTCATCACCCTGCTGCAGGTGCAGTCCGATCACGAGCGGCAGATGAAGGGCATCCGTTCCGGCATGACGGCCCTCGACTTCGACGAGGACTACACCGGGCCGCTCATCGTATGAAGATCTGCATCGTCTCCGACAGCCACGACCGCGGTCCCATGCTGGCGCGGGCCATTGAGGCCGCCGCCGAGGAGGGCGCCTCCATGGTCATCCATTGCGGCGACCTCATCGGCGGCAACACCCTCAAGGCCTCGCTGAAGCTGGGTCTGCCCATCCACGCGGTGCATGGCAACAACCTGGGCGATCCCGTCGCCATCGCCCGCATCGCCTGCAATTCCAACGGCCTCTTCATCTATCACGGCCACGACGCCGACATCGAACTGGGCGGCCGCCGGATCTTCGTCACCCATTACCCGCACTACGGCCACGCCATGGCCTGCACCGGCGACTACGACCTGGTGTGCTGCGGCCACAGCCACGCGCCCGTGGTGCGCGAACAGCAGAACGTGAAGGGTGGCAAGACCTGGCTGGTGAATCCGGGCACCGTGGCCGGGCTCGGCGCGCCTGCCGCCACTTGGGTCATGGCCGATCTGGCAAGCATGACCTTCCACATCCGCCCCACCCCCGAATAGACCGGGCCCATCCTCGCCGCAGACCGCTCCGCGGGCCGCCCACACGCGCCCGCGCAGCCGTGTTTTGCCGTCGCGAACGCGTCTGGACCTTTATTAGACGTTAGCTACATTCACGACTTCTATCGCTTAATAGAAACATTTTGGCTTCTGATAGGAGCCCTGTCGTACCCGCCGCCATAGAATCAGGGTTGTCTTTCTTACGAACACCTAGTCATGCGGAGGTTCGATGACGGCTCCAATCGCAACCAACCAGACCATCCTGGTCGTCGGCGGAGGCATCGCGGGGATGACCGCGGCCCTCGAAGCCGCCGAGTACGGCAAACAGGTCATTCTGGTTGAGAAAAACCCCGCGCTCGGCGGACGTACCGCCCAGCTTTATCGCTACTTCCCCAAGATGTGCCATCCGACCTGCGGGTTGGAGATCAACCTCCGGCGTATCAAGGGCAACCCGAACGTGCGCGTGATGACCATGACCGAGGTCACCGTGGTGAAGGGTTCGCGGGGCAACTACGACGTGACCCTGAAAATGGCGCCGCGCTACGTCAACGAGAACTGCACCGGCTGCGGCGAATGCGGCAAGGCCGTGACGGCGGAGATCCCCAATCCGTTCAACTACGGACTGGACAAGATCAAGGCCGCCTATCTGCCCAACGCCATGGCCTATCCCCTGCGCTACGTCATCGACCCGTCCATCGTCGGTACCCCCGAGGGCGAGAAGGCCAAGGCCGCCTGCAAGTTCGATGCGGTGGACCTGAACATGCAGGAAGAAACGGTGCAACTGAAGGTAGGCGCCGTGGTGTGGGCCACCGGCTGGCGCCCCTACGATGCGGCCAAGATCCAGCCCTACGGCTACGACCGTTTCGACAACGTCATCACCAGCGTGGAGTTCGAGCGCCTGGCCGACCCGCACGGCCCCACCGGCGGCAAGATCCTGCGCCCCTCCGACGGCAAGGAGGCGAAGAACGTCGCCTTCATCCAGTGCGCCGGTTCCCGCGACGAGAATCACCTGCGCCACTGCTCGCGCATCTGCTGCATGGCCTCCCTCAAGCAGACCCAGTACGTGCGCGAGGCCTTCGGCGACGAGGCCAGCTCCACCGTGTACTACATCGACATCCGCGCCATCGACCGCTTCGAGGACTTCTACAAGATGGTCCAGGCGGACAAGACCGTGCGCTTCGTGAAGTCCAAGGTGGCCCGCATCGCGCTGAATGAGCAGAACGGCAACCCCATCCTGCACGGTGTGAACACCGAGGGCTATCACCGCTACGCCACCGAGCACGACCTGGTGGTGCTGGCCGTGGGCATGGAACCGGAGGTCAAGGGCGTCGAGCTGCCCGATGACATCATCCTCGACTCCTCCAGCTTCATCGAAGGCTCGAAGGACGGCGGCATGTTCGGCGCCGGCAGCGCCGCGAGCCCGCTGGACGTGAACCGGGCGGTGCAGACCGCCACGGCCGCGAGCCTCAAGGCCATCCAGGTGATCCACAAGACCGCTGCGGCGGAAAAGTCTTCGAAAGAGGTGGCGTAATCATGTCCGAGAGCAAATTCGCAGCGTACATCTGCTCGGGCTGCGGCATCGGCGACGTCCTGGACGTGCCCGCACTGGAAAAGATCGCGCAGAAGGAAGGCAAGATGGCCGTGGTCAAGAGCCATCCCTTCCTGTGCAACGAGGAAGGCGTGCAGATGATCCGTGACGACATCGAAAAGGATGGCGTCACCCACCTGTGCATCGCGGGCTGCTCGCGCCGCGCCAAGGCCGAGGCCTTCAGCTTCCCCACCGCCGCCGTGTCCCGCGCCAACCTGCGCGAAGGCGTGCTGTGGGTCGTGGCCGAGGGCAGCGAACACGACGAAGTGCGCCAGGAGATGGCCGAGGACTACGTGCGCATGGCCTGCGCCGAGGTCAAGAAGATGAAGCTGCCCGCCGGCAATCCCGCCCGCGCCGAGAACAAGCGCGTGCTGGTGGTGGGCGGCGGCGTGTCCGGCATGACCGCGGCCCTCGCCGCCGCCGATGCGGGCCACGACGTGGTGCTGGTGGAAAAAACTGGCGAGCTGGGCGGTTTCGCGGCGCGCCTGCACAAACGCGTGCCCTTCGCCTCCCCCTACGCCGACCCGCAGCCCACGGGCGTGGAAGAGCTGGTGGCGCGCATCGCCGATCATCCGCGCCTCACGGTACACCTGAACGCCACGCTGGCCGAAACCGCCGGCGCACCCGGGCGCTTCAAGGTGACGGTGGCCCAGGAAAGCGGCGGGGTCGTCGAGGAGACCGTGGGCGCCATCGTGCAGGCCACGGGCTTCACCCCCTACGACATAAACAAGCTGCCCGAGCTGGGCGGCGGCCAGGCCAACGTGGTGGATCAGGCCGGCCTGGAGGCGCTGGCGAAGGCAGCGAGCGGCGGCCCCATCAAGCGCGCCGACGGCAAGGAAGTGAAGTCCGTGGTGTTCGTGCAGTGCGCCGGCCAGCGCGACGACAGCGGCCAGCACCTGGCCTACTGCTCGGGTCACTGCTGCGCCACCAGCATCAAGCAGGCCATGTACTTCAAGGACGCCAATCCCGAAGTGGATACGGTGGTCATGTACCAGGACCTGCGCGTTCCGGGCATGGGCGAGGACTTCTACCGCAGCGCCCAGCGCAAGGGCGTGATCTTCACCAAGGGCAAGGCCTCCAGGGTGACCGGCGGCGACACCTGCACGGTGGAGTTCAAGGACCTGATCCTCGATGAAGACACCCGGACCACCGCGGACCTGGTGGTGCTCGCCACCGGCCAGGTGCCCAACGCGGGTGTGAACCTCGACGAATGGACCGAGGTGAACACCAAGGCCGAGGGCGGCGACGAGGAAGCCAAGGCCAAGCGTGACGAACTGCGCACCGTATCGGTGCTCAAGCTGGCCTATCGCCAGGGCCCCGACGTGCCCCAGTTCAAACACGGCTTCAACGATTCGCACTTCATCTGTTTCCCCTATGAAACCCGCCGCACCGGCATCTACGCCGCCGGCCCGGTGCGCCGTCCCATGGACATGCACCAGGCCATGGAAGATGCCGTGGGCGCTGCGCTGAAGGCCATTCAGGCCACCGAGAACGCCGCACAGGGCCGCGCCGCCCATCCGCGCGCCTGGGACCTCTCCTTCCCCAGCGCACGCCTGGAAGGCTGCACCCAGTGCAAGCGCTGCACGGTGGAATGCCCCTTCGGCGCCATCGACGAGGACGAGAAGCGCTTCCCGGTGTTCAACGAGTCGCGCTGCCGCCGCTGCGGCACCTGCATGGGCGCCTGCCCGGTGCGCGTGATCTCCTTCGAGAACTACTCGGTCGATACGGTGGGCAGCCAGATCAAGGCGGTGAACATCCCCGACGAATTCGAGGAAAAGCCGCGCATCCTGATCCTGGCCTGCGAAAACGACGCCTATCCCGCCCTCGATATGGCGGGCCTGCAGCGCCACGTCTATTCAGCTTTCGTACGAGCCATTCCGGTGCGTTGCCTGGGTTCGGTGAACACCATCTGGATCACCGACGCCCTCAACTCCGGCTACGACGGCATCATGATGATGGGCTGCAAGAAGGGTGACGACTACCAGTGCCACTTCGTGAAGGGTTCCGAGATGGCGTACTACCGCATGAGCAAGATCGACGACACCCTCAAGCAGCTCGGCCTCGAGACCGAGCGTGTGACCACCCATGAAGTGGCCATCACCGACAACGCCCGGGTGGCGAAGCTCATCAACGAGTACGTGGAGCAACTGAACGCCATCGGCCTGTCGCCCATGAAGGGCTTCGGCTGACGCTTACGGAGTGCGGGAGCACGCTCCCGCTTCAGGCAACGGCGGGAGCCCGCTCCCGCACTCCAAGAGATCGAGGAGAACTGTCCCGATGAGTGAAGCAAACAATCTGGCCGTGGCGCGCTACCGGAACGACTTCCTGAAGGAAGTGGAGGACCGCGTCGAGGAAGGCCACTGGGTCAAGATGTGCATGCAGTGCGGCGTGTGCGCCGGCTCCTGCCCGCTCGGCCCGCACTGGGAGCACTCGCCCCAGAAGATCTTCATGATGATCCGCGCCGGCAAGCGCGAGGAAGTGCTCAAGTCCGATTCCATGTGGATGTGCACCTCCTGCTACAACTGCATCGTGCGCTGCCCGCGCAAGCTGCCCATCACCCACATCATGCACGGCCTGGCGAACTACGCCCATCGCCTGGGCCTCGCGCCCAAGGGCCAGCCCACGCGCGAAATCGCGCGCCTGTTCTGGAACAACCTGGCGAAGACAGGCCGGATCAACGAGCTCAAGTTCTCGCTGGCCATGTACTTCAAGGACGGCTTCGTGCAGGGCATCAAGAACGCCCTCGCCATGCAGGGCATCGGCCTGGGCCTGGTGAAGGCCAAGCGCCTGAATCCCATGGAGATGCTGGGCGGGCACGCCTGCAAGGACAAGAGCGGCTTCCAGAAGATGATTGCCAAGGCGCGCGAGATCGAAGACCGCCGCAAGGGCCTGGCCTGACAGGAGACCACGATTCCATGGCTAAGAAGCAATACGCGTTCTATCCCGGCTGCTCCTCCCAGAAAGGCGCCTCCGCATCCAACTACCTGACGTCCATCGACGTCATGTGCGAGAAGCTGGACATCCAGCTCAACGAGATCCCGGACTGGAACTGCTGCGGCGCGTCCATCGGCTATGGCGAGGGCGGCGAGCTGCCGCGCCTGGCCATCTCCGCCCGCAACCTGGCCCTGGCCGAGCAACACCTGCCCGGGCAGGACATGGTCTCCGGCTGCCCGGCCTGTTGGCTGGCGAACCGCGAGACCGTGGAGCGCCTGCACGAGAACAGCGACCTGCTGGCCGAGACCAACGAGGCCCTGCGCGAGGCCGGGCTCAGCCTCAAGAACGAGGTGCGTGCCCGCCACATGGTGGAGGTGCTCATCGAGGACATCGGCTTCGCGGGCATGAAGGCGCCGGTGGTGAAAGAGCTGGAAGGCATCAAGATCGCGGGCTACGTGGGCTGCCAGACCAACCGCCCCTTCGGCATCGCCGGCGAGTCCTTCGAGAACCCCAAGTACCTGGACAAGATGATCGAGCTGGTGGGGGCCGAGGCCGTACCCTACGACCAGAAGGTGACCTGCTGCGGCGGCGCCTTGGCCTTTTCGGAGCCGGACAAGGCCCAGAAGCAGATCCGTGATATCGTGGAGTCGGCCTATGACCATGGTGCCGAGATGATCGTCACGCCCTGCCAGCTGTGCCAGGCCAACGTGGAGATCTACCAGAGCGAAATCAACAAGAAGCAGGGCACCAGTTTCAAGATGCCCGTGGTCTACTACTCTCAGCTGATGACGGTAGCCTATGGCGGCACCGCCAAGCAGGCCGGCCTGGATGGGCAGCTGATCCGGCCCGAGAAGCTGGAAAAGATTGCCGGCAAGTAAAAGGGGGGATTGCAGTCGGTTTACCCGCGGCCGCCCGTCGGCCGCTCCATGCCAGAAGGCTTATCACCAAGCGGAGGATGTCATGGAAACAGCAGTCAAGAGATCGCAGGCCGTCGAAGAAACGGCCCAGAAACCCGTAGATCCCGCTGCGGTAGCGGCGTACCAGCCTCTTGCTGCGAAGAAGGCGCCGCCCGGCACGAGCTTTCACACGCCGAGTACGTTCGCGCCGGTGACGGCCCAGTCGCCGGCGATCTGCGTCATGACCGACCTGCGTCAGGTCACGGTCGCGACCATCGGTCCGGACGCCACGCTGACCCGGGCCAACGAGGTCATGATCTCCCGCGGCGTGCGCCTGCTGCTCGTGGTGGAAAGCGGCGACGAGGTAGTGGGCCTCATTACCGCGCGCGATACCGAGGGTGATCGCGTCATCAAGCTCATCGCCGAACGCGGCATCAAGTACGGCGACCTGCAGGTACGCGACATGATGGTGAAGCGTGAGGACATCGACCTCATCGACATCTCCACCGTGCTGCGTTCCGAAGTGGGCCACATCGTGGCCACCCTCAAGGACTGGGGCCGCCAGCACGCCCTGGTGGGCCACACCGACCCCGCCACCGGCGTCACCCGCATCCGCGGCATCTTCTCCGCCACGCAGATCGGCCGCCAGCTGGGGATCCCCATCCAGACCTTCGAAGTGGCCAAGACCTTCGCCGAGATCGAAGCAGCGCTGGTGAAGTAGCACAAAAACGCGGAGGGCGCGGAGGCGCGGAGGACGCGGAGAATCGGATGAGGGGTTCTCCGACGCTTGTAACCCGCTTCCGTTCCCTCCGCACTCGCATGATATCCGTGTGAGATCACGATGCTGTGAGAGGCAGGTGGCCCAATCCCCTCCGCGTCCTCCGCGCCTCCGCGCCCTCCGCGTTTTGACCCTTCGCTGACCCTCGCCCTGTCTGAGAGCGCGCCTCCGCCTTCCGCGTTTTCGACCTACCCCTTGACCGCCCGCCCCGCCTCGAAGGCGCGCTCGTTCATCTCCACCAGCTGCGGCTTGCGCGCGCGGAAGCGATCGACGATGCAGCGCTTGAGGGTGTCGGCCGGGAACGGCAGATGGTCGGCGATGGCGCCCAGCATCACCGTGTTCACCAGGCGCAGGTCGCCCAGTTCCTTGGCGATGGCACCGGCATCGAAGCCGTGCACATCCACGCCCGCGGCGCGCATCTCCGCCACCGGGTCTTCCGGGTAGTCGAACAGGCCAAGCGACACCACCGGCGGGGCCAGGCGCAGGGTGTTCACCATGGCGATGCCGCCCGGTTTCAGGTAACTGCACCAGCGCATGCCCTCGGCGGCCTCGAAGGCCACCAGGATGTCCGCCTCGCCCGGCGCGATGGCCGGTGACAGCACCTTTCGCCCGAAGCGCACGTGGGAGGACACCACGCCGCCGCGCTGGGACATGCCGGCCACCTCGGTCTTCTTCACGTCCAGGCCCAGGCCGATGGCCGCCTCGGCGAGGATCTCGGCGGCGGTCATCACGCCCTGACCGCCGATACCCACCACCAGGATGTTGGTCACGTCGCTCATGCCGGCACCTCCCCGGTGCTGCGCTGCCAGGGCACGATGGCCTCGGCACCGCAGGTGCGCACGCACAGGCCGCACCCGGTGCAGGCCACGGATTCGATGCGCGTCCAGGCCAGTTCCACCTCGCGGCCCGAGGGCTTCACCTCCTTGCCGCGCCGGATGACGCTGATGGCCGGGCAGCCCACGTCCACGCAATTGCCGCAGCCCGTGCACTTCTCCTCGTCCACGCACAGCGGTGCGCTGCGCTTGTATTCGGGGATGAGCACGCAGGGCTGGTTGGTGATGATCACCGACGGCTCTTCCGCCTTCACTTCTTCGCGGATGGCGCGGAACAGGGTGGGCAGTTCGTACGGGTCCACCACGCGGATGCGCTCGGGATTGACGCCCAGCGCCTCGCACAGCTTGGCGAAATCGACGCGCGGCGCGCTGTCGCCGTGGATGTCGCGGCCGCTGCCCGGGTTGTCCTGGCCGCCGGTCATGCCCACGGTGCGGTTGTCGAGCAGCAGCACGGTGATGTTGGCGCGGTTGTAGACCGCATCGAGCAGGCCCTGCATGCCCATGTGCATGAAGGTGGAGTCGCCGATCACCGCGACGATGCGCTTGTTCCCGTCGCCCTCGCCGCGGCCCTTGTCCAGGCCGATGGCCATGGGGATGGAGGCGCCCATGGAAATGCAGGTGTCCAGGGCGTTCCAGGGCTGGCCCGCACCCAGGGTGTAGCAGCCGATATCGCCGGAGATGGTCAGGTTGCGCACCTGCGACAGGGTGAAATACACGCCCAGGTGCGGACAGGCTACGCACATGGTGGGCGGACGCGGAAACACGCGCAGCGGTACGCGCACCGCCGGCGGCGCCTTCTCGCCCAGCAGCCGCGCCACGGCCTCGCGCAACACCGGCGGCGTCAGCTCGCCCATGCGCGGCAGCACGTCCTTGCCGTGGGCGGTGATGCCCGCGGCCTTGATCTCGGTTTCGAGCAGCGGTTCGGTCTCCTCCACCACCACCAGTTTTTCCACCGTCGCGGCGAAGGCGCGGATCGGCTCGATGGGTGCGGGGCAGCTCAGCCCCAGCTTGAACAGGGGCGCATCCGGGAAGGCCTCGCGCACGTGCGTGGCGGCCGGGCCGGAGGCCACGAAACCGATGCGCTTGTCGCTGCCTGCGAGCACCACGTTGAACGGCGATTCGCCGGCGAAGTCGCGCAGCGCCGCCTCCCGCTCCAGTTGCAGCGGCAGGCGCTGCTTGGCGTGGGCGGGCACCATGACCCAGCGCGCCGCGTTCTTCTCGAAACCCGCGCCCGTGCGGGTCGCGCGCTCGCGCGGCGTGACCAGCCCCTTCACGTGGCAGATGCGCGTGGTGAGGCGCAGGATCACCGGCGTCTGGAAGCGTTCGGAGATCTCGAACGCCGCGCGCGCCATATCGTAGGCCTCCTGCGCGTCGGCCGGCTCCAGCACGGGCAGATGGGCGAAGCGGCCCCAGTAGCGGCTGTCCTGCTCGTTCTGCGAAGAGGAAAAGCCCACGTCGTCGGCGACGGCGATCACCAGGCCGCCGACGCAGCCGGTGAGGGTGATGGTCATGAGCGCGTCGGACGCCACGTTCATGCCCACGTGCTTCATGGCGCAAAAACCGCGGCTGCCCGCCAGCGTGGCGCCGAAGGCCACCTCCAGCGACACCTTCTCGTTCACCGACCACTCGGCGTAGATGTCGGGATAGCGGCTGAGCTGTTCCAGGATCTCCGTGGACGGCGTGCCGGGATAGGCCGCGGCCACACGGCAACCCGCGTCCCACACGGCGCGGGCGACGGCATCGTTGCCGGACAGGAACAGACGCGTTCCGGCAGCGGGTATGGAGGCATTCAAGACGATGAGCCCTCGTGCTGAATGGGTTCAATTGGGTGTTGCAACGCGGAGGACGCGGAGGCGCGGAGGACGCGGAGAAAAGGATTTTCGGGCTGCTGCGCAGTGCTCCTCGATTCAGGATTCGCGCAGCAAGTAACCGTCTTTCTCTGCGGCCTCCGCGCCTCCGCGCCCTCCGCGTTTACTTCACGTCCTTACGATGGTCGATGACGCGCACCGCCTTGCCCAAGGTGCGCTCGATCTCGGCGCGGCCCTTGAGCACGACCTTGGCGGAGATGCCGATGAAGTCCTTGATGTCCTTTTCCACCTTGCGCGCGACGCGGTCCATGGCCGCCTGGCCCTGGGCGAGTAGCGGCGGGCTGGCTTCCACGTTCACCTGCATCACGTCCAGGTGGCCCTGGCGGAACACCTCGATCTGGTAGAAGGGCGACAGGGTTTCCGTGCGCATCAGGATGGCTTCCACCTGGGACGGGAAGACATTGACGCCGCGGATGATCAGCATGTCGTCGGTGCGCCCGGTGATGCGGCGCATGCGCACGTGGGTGCGGCCGCAGCGGCAAGGGGTGCGGTCCAGCACGGAGATGTCGCGGGTGCGGTAGCGCAGGACCGGGAAGGCCTCCTTGGTGAGCGAGGTGATCACGATCTCGCCCTCGGTGCCGTCCGGCACCGGCTCGCCCGTGTCGCTGTCCACGCACTCCACCAGGAAGTGGTCTTCCCACACGTGCAGGCCGTGCTTGGCCTCGGCGCATTCCACGGCCACGCCCGGGCCCATCACCTCCGACAGGCCGTAGATGTCCACCGCCGAGAGGTGCAGGCGCGATTCGATCTCGTAGCGCATCTCCTCGGTCCAGGGCTCGGCGCCGAACACGCCGACCTTGAGCTTGAGCTTGCGCAGATCCACGTCGAGCTTTTCCGCCTCTTCGGCGATCTGCAGCGCATAGGACGGCGTGCAGCAGAGACCGGTGGGCTCGAAATCCTGCAACAGCATGATCTGCTTGTGGGTCTGGCCGCCGGACATGGGCGTGACCATCACACCCAGCTCCTCGGCGCCGTAGTGCAGGCCGAGGCCGCCCGTGAACAGGCCGTAGCCGTAGGCGTTGTGCAGGCGATCGCCCGGGCGCAGGCCCGCGGCCATGAGCGAGCGCGCCACGCAGCGCGCCCAGGTCTGGATGTCGCGGCGGGTGTAGCCCACCACCGTGGGCTTGCCGGTGGTGCCGCTGGAGGCATGCACGCGCACCACCTGGTCGGTGGGCACGGCGAACATGCCGAAGGGATAGTTGTCGCGCAGCTGCTCCTTCTTGGTGAACGGCAGCAGACGCGCATCCGCAAGGCTCTTGATGTGGGAAGGCCGCACGCCCAGCTCGTCCATGGCGTCGCGGTAGAACTTCACGGTGGCGTAACAGCGCTCGACCGTGCGTTGCAGGCGCTGCAATTGCAGGGCCTCCAACTGGTCGCGCGGAAGGGTTTCCAACTCCTGGTCGAGGATCATGGACGGCTCCAGCGGGACGACGGGTAGCGCATTAGTTGACCACAAATTAACCAATACTGTCGATTTTGACCCTACGAATTACCCAATACTGCTAGTCTGAAAAGCTGTCGCGACGGGAAAAAAACCACGGACGCTGTCTGGCGGGTCCCCTGTGGGAGCGCGCTTCTGCTCGCGATGCCTTTGGGGAGCAATGCAGCTCGCCTGCGTCCGAGAATCGCGGCCTGAGGCCGCTCCTACGCAGGCGACCGCAGGGGGGGCTGAATTCACCTGTGGGAGCGAGCTTCTGCTCGCGAGGCAGTGTGGCAGGGGAAATCGCGAGCGGAAGCTCGCTCCCACGCGCAGGAGAGCCGGCACGCATACCCACCTGCTCTTCTCCGTGGCCTCCGTGGTTACAGCGTTTTTCCCAAGGCCCTACCGCGTCAGCCGGCGGTAAATGTCCGCGACCTTGTAGGGCAGGCGTGCCACGTTGTCGATGACGGTGTAGCGGGCGGTGCCGTAGAGGTGGGGCAGGTATTCGCGGGCCTCGCGGTCGAGGGTGATGCAGAAGGGGCGGATGCCGCTGCGCATGGCCTCCAGCAGGGCGCGGCGGGTGTCCTCGATGCCGTACTGGCTGCGGTATTCATCGCCGAAGTCGTCCGGACGGCCGTCGGAGAGCGTGACCAGCAGTTTGTGTCGCGCCGGACGTTCGGCGAGCAGCTTCGAAAGGTGACGAATCGCCACGCCCATGCGCGTGTAGTCCTTGGCCTCGATACCGGCGATGCGCGCGCGCACCGCGTCGTCGTAGCGGTCTGCGAAGGCCTTGATGCGGTAGATGTCGCAGCGGGTGCGGGTCCACCCGGAGAAGCCGTAGATGGCGTAGGCATCGCCCAGGGTCTCCAGGGCCTCGCACAGCATCACCAGGGCCTCGCGCTCGGCGTCGTTCACCCAGCCCTTGGTGGAACCGCTCATGTCCACCATGAACATGACCGCGAGGGAACGCTGATTGCGCACGCGCCGGCAGAACAGCCGCGGCGAGGGCGCGGCGCCGCTGCGGCGATCGCAACGCGCGTCCACCAGGGCGTCCAGATCGATCTCCTCGCCCTCGGGCTGGCGCGCCAGCAGGCGATCCTCCCCGCGCATGGCCTCGAAGCGGCGGCGGATCTGCTGGATGAGCGGCGCGTAGCGTGCGCGCACCTGCGCCACGTAATCGCCGTCGCCCGGCTGCACGTCGTGGGGATACACGTGACACCATCCGCGGCGATAGGACTGACGGTGGAAATCCCATTCGTCGTAGCGCCACTCCCCCTCGCGGTCGTTCACCAGTTCCGGGACGCCGGTGCGCTCCGTGGCCAGCCAGTGGCCGGGCCCGGCGGGCGAGAGCGCCTCGTGGGGCAGCTCGCCCAGGTCCTGCACCAGGGATTGCGCGGCGGCCTGGGCTTCGGGCGGCAGCGCCACCACCTCGCCATCAATGCGCAGCTCCAGTGCCTGCCGTTCCGGATCGAATGCCGTCGACAACTCGGCCGGTTTCTTGCGTCCGCGGGTCGCCTTGCCGCGCAGCGCACCCAGGGCATTGCGCAGCACCCGCGTCTCGCGGGCGATGCGCTCGGCGCGTACCCGTTGGGCGACGGCGGGATTCAGGGTGCATGCCAGGGGGAACGGCGGTGGTGCGTGGTTCTGGTCCATCAAAACCGTCAATGCGTCCAGGCTGTCGCTGACGCCGGCGGCGGGGTCGCACAGCCGCACGAGCATGGGCGACAGTACATCGGGCCACGGCCCGTGCACGCGCGCCAGTTCGGCGCCGAGCCCCGGGAGGTCGGCGCCGATGCGCGCCTCCAGGCGCACGGCCTCCAGCAGCGCCAGCCAGGCCAGCGCCCGCTGCCGATCGGGCCAGCGCGCCACGGCCGCCTCGATGTCCGCGTTGAAGGTGCCGTAACGCGTCTGTGCCCACAGCATGACCGCCATGGCCTTGTAGAGCGCGCGGTTACCCTCCGAGTCGCTGCAAAGTGCCAGCACCTCAGGGAGGAAAATGGTTTCCGTGTCGGTCCAGGCGGCGGCGCCTGCGCGCACCGCGAGGGGCCGCCCCGAGAGTCCGTGCACGAAACGCGTGAGGCGCGTCTCCACGTCGGCGAGGCGCGCCACGGGCGTGCCCGCGTGGGCGGCGCAGAAGGCCTCCAGATTGCGCAGCAGCGCCATGCTCGGGCGCAGCCCTTCACGGTCGTAGGTGTCCAGCCCGGCGAGCGCCCAGGCCTCGAAGCCGGCGTCGTCCAGCAGCGCGAAGGCGCGCGGTGCGAGGGCGACGATCTGGTAACCGATCTCGTCATAGGTCTGCGCCGCCACCCCCGCCCAGTGCAGCACCCGCTCCTGCTGCGCCCGCGTGAGCCGCTCCAGCCCCGCCGCCAACCGCGCCACGGACCGATACGACGACGACGCCGACAACAACTCGTCCAGCGCCGCTTCCAGCTCAACCGCCGTCAGTGGTCTGTCCATATTGGGAAGAAAAGCATTAACACGGGGGACACGGGGAACACGGGGGAATCAATGTTTGGTTCTTCGCTGGCGCCTCGGCGACCGCTGCACCTCGGGCGAATTGCTGATCATCCCAGCCTGTCCGGCGCCAAGACTCAGTCCGCGCTGGAATCACAAGAAACGAATCCCAATGCTCGCAGCACAACTCAGTCATTCTCCCCCACCTTTTTTCACCCCCGTGTTCCCCGTGTTAACGCTTTTCTCTTCAAAACACAGCCCGGAC
>JBFXES010000059.1:0-15158 GCA_050179875.1 Thiohalomonadaceae bacterium | reverse complement strand
GTAGGCGTTGACGCGGGACAACACGATCTCGTCCGGATCGGCCACCACCGGAATGGAGCGGCGCCGCTCTTCGGTAAGGACGAAGGGATCGAGCACCTGCGCGGAGGTGTACTGCTCGTACATGCCGTAGCTGTCCACGGCGCGCATCTGTTTGACCAACTCGCGGGCAAAGTCGGAGGCGAGCACCGGATCGTCGGGCGTAATGGCAAGGGCTGTGTCGTGCATGGAGTTC
The DNA here is from genome assembly GCA_050179875.1 of Thiohalomonadaceae bacterium. Taxonomy (GTDB): domain Bacteria; phylum Pseudomonadota; class Gammaproteobacteria; order Thiohalomonadales; family Thiohalomonadaceae; genus JALOAT01. Next base: position 14,926 of record JBFXES010000059.1, on the reverse strand, counting down.
TCCGTGGTGTCGTGACTACTCTTCCCAACCCTCCGCTTCCATGGCGTCGAAGCGTTGGTCGTCTTTGTCTTTCATCCGCGCCAGCGCGCGCGTCGCCCAGCCGGTTCCCGCGCGCAGCTCCTGTTGCAGGGTGTTCAGCAGTACGAGGACCCCGGTGCCCTCCGGGACCTTGAAGGGTTGCACGCCCAGGGACAGCAGTTGCCGCACCGCCGAGCCGCCCACGGCCTGGCAGTACACGGCCGCGCAGCCTTCCAGGACGACCAGCTTCTCCAGCAGTTTGTTCTCGTTGCCGTCCTGGGCCAGGCTACCGAACTGCGCCACTTCCAGCAGCGTGGTGCGCGACGGCTCCACGGAATAGATGACGAATCGCTCGGCGGAACCGAAGTGTTGATCCACGCGCCTCATGTCAGAGGTGGCGAAGGCGATCTTGAGTCCGTGGCGCTCTCCGTTCATGACGTCCAAAGTCCTTTCAAACACGCGCAATTGCCTCTGTATGGACATGACCCGAATCCTCGTGCCGGTACTCCGGCTTCTGTCCGTAGATGGATCGGTACGGCGCAATGCTGTGGCGGTGATTCGCCAGGGCCAGATTGGCCAGGTCGAACAACATCTGGCGCGTGCCGCGATAGCCGATGCAGGTGCGCTGATAGCCACCCACCACGTCGTACTGAGGGAAGCCAAGGCGGAACAGGGGCAGCCCGAGACGCTCGGCGCTCTGTCCGCAGTGTGAGTTGCCGACGATCACGTCCGCGCCGCCTGCCCGCGCCATGTGTTCCAGGTCTTCGAGGTCGCCGATTTTCACTTCCGGCAGGGGCAAGGCCGCCAGTGCGGGTCCCTGCGCGGGCGCGACCGCACACACCACCTCGGCGCCCATGCCTTGCAGGAGTTCCGTGACGGCCAGCAGTTGATCCGGTTCACCCGCCACCGCCGCACGCCACTGGCCGAGCATGAAGTGGCAGTCCACCATGGCGTCCTGCAACTGCGCGCGCTGCCGTTCGATGCGCGTGGGCACCGGACGGTCGGCCAACCGGCTCAGGACGTGTACGAAGCGATCCACGGCGGCGAGGCCATACAGGTGTTCGAAACGGTGGACGGGCACGCCGGTGCGCTGTTCAAGCAGTTCCGCCGCGGGCACCAGTGACGGCCCGATCACCAGGGTCGCCGCCGAATCGCCCATGAGGACGACGTCGGCCAACGCGGTGCCGCCCGTGGTGTAGGGCGTGAATGCCTCCGGTTCCAGATGCCCGTCCAGGGAGCCGGAGAGGTCGGGCAGGATGATGGGTCTGAGTTCGAAGGCCTCCACCAGTTCCGCGAGCGCTTCGGCGTCGCCCGGCGTGATACTGGGACTGACGAGGATGTTCACTTGCCGCGGGCGCCGGCCCGGCCGGGTGCCGGCCTCCTCCGCCTTCGGCACCAAGGTCCGGATGATGGCGCTCACCGCCGCGGCGAAACCGCTCTCCAGTCCGCCGTTGAAATCGGGTGTGTTCACCGCCACCACCTCGCGCTCGGCAAACTCGGGATGGGCCATGCGGAACTGCCGCACCGCGCGGGCAATGTCCGCGCCCTGGGTCTCCGCCAGGCCCGTGGTCATGAGCCCGACGATTTGCGGCTTCTGTTTGGAAAAGATGGTGACCAGCGCCTCCTCGATGCTGTCGTCCGCGCCCATGACGGCGCTCACTTGATCCATGGCCGTGGTCTGCAACGGGATGGGCTCGCGGAAGTGGCGCACGAACATCACCTTGGCGAAAGCCGTGCAGCCCTGCGCGCCGTGCATGAGCGGCATGGCGCGGTTCAGGCCGAGAAAGGCCAGGGCCGCGCCCAGGGGCTGGCTGGACTTGAGCGGATTGACCGTCAGCGCCTTGATGCGCTTGAGTACGCTCGCCATCACGCCACCTCCGCCGTTCGCCAGGGCGCGGGGGCGCGCACGGCACCCCACACGGGGCTTTCCAGAGTGAGCGCCAGCTGGCGCGCCAGTTCCGCCATGCCCTGGTAGCCGGCGTAGCCGAATTCGCGCTCCTGGTTGACGTCGAGGAAGGGCACACGCGCCTTGAGCGCGGTGTACATGTTGCGGCCGCCCGCGATGAGCAGATCGGCGCGCATCTCCCGCACCGTATCCAGCAGGGCGCGCGGGCTGCCCTCTGAGATCATCTTCGCCTCCTCGCCCATGAGTTCGCGGATGCGGGCCTTGTCCTCTTCCGTGGACTTGCTCGTGCCCGTGGCCACCACGTCCAGGCCCAGGTCCTGCAACGCCGAGATCACCGACCAGGACTTCACACCACCGGTGTAGAGCAGCGCGCGCTTGCCGCGCAGCCGCTCGCGCCAGGGTTCCAGTAGCGCGGCTATGCGCGCCTCTTCGCGCGCGATGAGCGCTTCGGTCCGTTGCGTCAGCGAGGGATCGCCGATGAGCCGCGCGAACTGGCGCAGCGCGTCCGAGGTGTCGCGCACGCCGTAGAAACTGCCTTCGAACCAGGGTGTGCCGTAACGCTCCTCCAGCTTGCGCGCCACGTTGAGCATGGCCTTGGAGCACACCATCATGTTCACCTCCGCGCGGTGCATGGTCTGCACCTCGCGGTAGCGGGCATCGCCGGACAGGGTGCACAGCACGCGGATCCCCAGCTCGTCCAGCAAGGGCAGCACGTGCCACAGCTCGCCGGCGATGTTGTATTCGCCGATGAGGTTGACGTCGTGCACGGTGATGCCGGGCCGCAGGCTCTCCGGCGGCAGCGGATCGGGTTCGCGGGTTCCCACCACGTACTTCACCATGGCCTCGCCCGCGATGCGGTTGCCCAGGTTCTTGCTGCCGTAAAAGCCCGCGCTGTCCACCGGCACCACCGGCACGCCGAAGCGTTCCTGCGCCGCCTTGCACACCGCCTCCACGTCGTCGCCGATGAGCGCGGGCACGCAGGTGTTGTAGACGAACACCGCCGCGGGCCGGTAGCTGTCGATGGCCTGCTTGATGGAATGGAACAGCCGCTTCTCGCCCCGGCCCATGATCACGTCCTGCTCCGTGAGGTCCGTGGTCATGCCGATGCGGTACAGGGTCGGACCGGTGGAACGGGTGCCGCGGTTGTCCCAGGAACTGCCCGCGCAGGCGATGGGACCGTGGACGATGTGCGCCACGTCGGCGATGGGCAACAGCGCTATCTGCGCACCGTCGAAGGCGCAGCCCCCGGCGGTGGCGCCGGGCTTGGGCCGGGCGCAGCCCGACTTCGACTTCGTGTTGTGGGCACATGCCGGTTCGTCGAGCAGTGCTGCGATGTCTTTCGGCTGCATGGCGACACCCGTTGGGTCTGAAGGTTTGATACTCCTTCAGCAACGGCTGTGCCAGTTGCCATCCGATTGAATTTACAGAGATTTCACCGGCGCGTGGTTGTCACGTTTGCGACAATGGCCACAACAGGGGTGAGGTTGCGACAAAGGCCGCTCACCCCATCAGGGCGACGCTCTTGATCTGGGCGTAGAGCTTCATCCCCGGCTGCAGGCCAAGGGCGTCACCGGACTTGCGGGTGATGCGCGCCAGCAGCGGAGCGCGTCCCTCGCCACCGGCACAGAGTTTGACCAGCAGCTGCGCATCGCCCGCCGGTTGCAGCTCCATCACCTGGGCCGGCAGGATGTTGAGGATGCTGCTGTCGCGGTGGTGCTCCAGCGCCAGGCTGACGTCGCGGGCGTGGATGCGCAGCCGCACCGGACTACCGGTGGCCAGCTCACCGCGCGGCACCACGATCTGGCCGCCGTCGAACTGCAGCACGGTGAGATGGTAGGCATCGTCGTGTTCGGCCACCACGGCATCGACCACCGCCCCGGCATCGTCGGCCTGCGCCAGCGGCAGGTCGAGCCGCACCAGCATCTCCATGGTCGGGCCGCTGGCCCGTACCCTGCCCTGCTGCAGCAACACCAGGGTGTCGGCCAGGCGCGCCACCTCGTCGGGTGAGTGGCTGACGTAGAGCACCGGGATCTCCAGCTCGCCGTGCAGCCGCTCCAGGTAGGGCAGGATGTCGAGCTTGCTCTGGTGATCCAGTGCCGACAGCGGCTCGTCCATCAGCAGCAGGCGCGGACTGGTGAGCAGCGCACGCGCAATCGCCACGCGCTGACGCTCGCCGCCGGAGAGTCGCGCCGGCGCGCGGGTGAGCAGGTGTTCGATGCCGAGTAGCGCCACCGCATCGTCGAAACCGACCCGCCGCTCGGCCGCCGGGACCAGCCTCCAGCCATACTCGAGGTTGCGCCGCACCGACAGGTGCGGGAACAGGCTCGCCTCCTGGAACACATAGGCGATGGGGCGCCGATGGGTAGGGACAAAAATCTTGCGCGCATCGTCCTGCCATACCTCGTCGCCGAACTGGAACCTGCCGGCGGCGCGTTCCAGCCCCGCCACGCAGCGCAGCAGCGTGGTCTTGCCCGAGCCGGAGGGGCCGAACAGCGCGGTGATGCCGCGCGCCGGTGCTGCCAGTTCCGCCTGCAGGGTGAAGGCGCCGTGGTCGAGGGTGAAGTTGCCGTGCATGCCGCTCATAGCCCGGCCCTCTGCGCGCGGCGCGCCAGCAGGTACATCGCCAGCACGACCGCAAAGGAGAACAGCAGCATGCCGCCGGCGAGCCAGTGCGCCTGCGTCAACTCCAGTGCCTCGACGTGATCGTAGATGGCCACCGACAGCACCTTGGTCTCGCCCGGGATGTTACCGCCAATCATCAGGATGACGCCGAACTCGCCGACGGTGTGGGCGAAGCCGAGCACGGCGCCGGTGAGAAATCCGGGCAGCGCCAGCGGCACCGCCACGGTGTAGAAGCTGCGCCACGGTGAAGCGCGCAACGTTGCTGCCACCTCCAGCGGCCGGCTGCCCAGCGCCTCGAAGGCGTTCTGCAGCGGCTGCACCATGAAGGGAAACGAGTAGATGGTGGAACCGACCACCAGACCGGCAAAGGTGAACGGCAACGTGCCCAGTCCCAGCGACTGGGTCAGTGCGCCGATCGGCCCGTGCGGACCGAGCAGCAGCAGCAGGTAGAAACCGAGTACCGTCGGCGGCAGCACCAGAGGCAACGCCACCACGGCAGAGATCGGGTGTTTCCACCAGGAGCGGGTCCGTGCCAACCACCACGCGACAGGTGTCCCGACCACCAACAGCAGCAGTGTGGTCAGCGACGCCAGCTTCAGCGTCAACCACACCGGTTCCAACGGCAGTTCAGACAGGGTCATCGACACGTCCCACTCCTGGTAAAACACATCGCCCCCTCACCCGTTGAGAGGGCACACAAACAGCAATCACTCCACGCCGTAACCGCTCTGCTCGATGATCTGCTTCGCCTCGGGCGAACGCAGGTAGTCGAGCAGCGCCCGCGCCGCCTTGTTGTCGGCGGCACTCTTCAGCAGCACGGCGTCCTGACGGATCGGGGTGTAGTAGTCCTGCGGGATCTGCCACCAGGAACCGCTCGGCTTCGCCTTCACCTGTGCCAGCGCGACGAAACCGAGCTGCGCGTTGCCGGTGGCGACGAACTGGTAGGTCTGGGCAATGTTGTCGCCCTGCACGATGCGCGGCTCAATCTTCTCGTACAGCCCCAGCCCCTGCAACACCTCGACCGCCGCCGCGCCGTAGGGCGCAGTCTTCGGATTGGCAATGGCCAGGCGCTCGAACTTCTCGCTGTTCAGCACCGTGCCCTCGGCATCGACCAGTTCCGGCTGCGCGCTCCACAGGGCCAGTCGGCCCATGGCGTAGGTGAAGCGTGAGCCCTTCACCGCACCACCCTCCTGCTCCAGCTGCTCGGGCCGCGCGGCATCGGCAGAGAGGAACACATCGTAGGGCGCGCCGTTGACGATCTGGGTGTAGAGCTTGCCGCTGGAGCCGAAACTCAGCGTCACCTTGTCGCCCGTCTTCGCCTCGAACTTCGCCGCCAGCTCCTTCATGGTAGCGGTAAAGTTGGCAGCTACCGCCGCCTTCACCTCCGCCGCGGAGGCCACCGAGGCCACGCCGCACATCATCACGCCCAACACCACCCGTTTCATCTTCGCATTCATGGCAACTCTCCTTTACGGCCAATGTGATAACAGTCCACCCGCTTCGTTATGTCTTTGCGTATATAACGCTATCCAAGGCAAAGAATTCGTTACTCGCTTACCGCCAGAATGATGTGTGAGGCCTTGATCAGGGCACAGGCCGTGACGCCTACCCGCAGCCCGAGGCTCTTTACGCTCTCCTGGGTGACGATGGCGGCGATGCTGCGACCGCCCGGTAGCTCGATCACCACCTCGCAGTTGACCGGTCCCTCCTGCAGGCGCGAGACGGTACCGCAGAGGCGATTGCGGGCGCTGGTGCGCAGCTTCTCGTCGCCGGCGGTAAGGATGACCCAGGAGGCCTTGATCAGGGCGAACACCTCGCTGCCCACCTCCAGGCCCAGACTCTTGACGCTCTCGTTGGTGACGATGGCCACCAGTTCGTCGCCGCCGGGCAGGCCGACGATCACCTCGGCGTTGACCGGGCCGCTCGTCAACTGCGTAATGCGCCCCTGAAACTGGTTGCGCGCGCTGGTCTTCATGGAGAGTCTCCTCATCAGCTGATAGAACTGGTCAAAGTTGTCCACACCCTTGCCCAGGCGGCGCAGGAACACCTGGTACTCCTGCTCCGCCGCCTTGTAGACCTCGATCAGCCGGCGCCCGTATTCGGTCAGCTGGGTACCGCCGCCGTGGCGACCGCCCGCGCTGCGCCGCACCAGCGGCTCGTCCGCGACGTTATTCATGGCGTCGACCGCATCCCACGCCGCCTTGTAGCTCATCTCCATGGCGCGCGCCGCCTGGGAGATGGAGCCGGTCTCGGCGATGCGCTCCAGCAGCTCGATACGGCCGTGGCCGAGAAAGGGCTGCTCGCCCCGCTCCAGCCAGAAGCGCCCGGAAATCCCCACCTTGTCGCCCTTGCGTCGTGCCATCGCTGTCCCGCCACCGTTATATACGCTCGGATATAACGATAACCAAATGAAAGGCGCCATCCTAGCGCCGTCGTTAATCTTCCTCGTCCGAGGTCCAGGCTACCACTACGCCGGAAGCACTCTCCGGATCGCGGGTCAGGCTCAGGCAGTGGCTGGAGGCGTCCACCAGGTAGAGGTTGTAGCCCTGCCCCTCCACCACCGGACGGGGACCGATGATGTCGTCATCGGCGCAGACGGTGAAGGTCAGGCCGGGAAACGTACCGCGCAAACGGCCGACCAGATCCGCTGCCAGCGGGTCATCGATGGCGCCGGCAATCGCCTGCAGCTGTGCCGTATCCAGGGCCACGGCTCAAGCCTCCTCTTCCTCGACAAACCGTTCGAGATCCGAGGCCTGACCCATGATGCGCGCCAGCCAGGGCGGCGGCGAACCGGCCAGCACCTGTTGCAGGTCGGCGAGGATCTGCTGCGCCGCGCCGCCGTGCGGGTACTTGATCGGGTGCACGCCGGCCTTGACCACCTTCGCCGCCGCCGGCCCACCAATGGAGACAACACACAGCAGCTGGCAGTCGCTCAGCTGTTCGGCACGCGAAGCGTTCTTGTCGACACCGACGCCATCGGTGTTGGCGCGGCGCACGTCGATGAGGCGCAGCTCCTGCGCCGATACCTGGTAGACCAGGAAACGGATGCAGCTGCCGTAGTGACCGTCCAGGTTCTCGCCACTGTTGGAGGCGATGGCAACCCGGATCGACCCGGGCATATCGCCGTCCTGGTACGGCACCGGCTTGGGCAAATTGGGATCCTCGACATCGACCCCCGCCTTGCCCCAGAGATAATCCATGGCCCCCTTCAGGGCCGGCATCGATACGTTGGCGAAACGGCCGTCGTCGGCCTCGCGCAGGGTACGTACCGTCAATTGCGCCAGTTTCTCTTCCGTGAGCGGCATACCCAGTGCAGCAACCAGTACCTTCATCAGCTGGGCCGCGTCGGTGTCCGGCAGCATCCGTGCCGCCAGGCCGATGCGCAGCGCAGCCTCCCGGGAGAGACTCTGCGCGTTCATTTTCTTACGCCTCCAGCGGCAGGATGCAGCCGTCGATCGGGCAGGCTTCGACGCACTGAGGTTCGTCGAACTCGCCCTCGCACTCGGTACAAACGGCCGGATCGATGACGAAGCTCCCCTTCTTTTTCATCAGTGCGCCCGTGGGACACACCGGCAAACAGTCACCGCAGGAAGTGCACTCCTCGGCAAGGATGGTCATGGCCATGGTTTCATCTCCTGGCGTACCGCTTCACCACCGCGGCACGCGCTCATCGCACCCAAAACATGAAGGGAATGGTCACTGCCCTTCCCTCCTTCCGTCATTCGCGGCCTGTCCGGTCCGACGCCGTCAAAGCCGCTTCGCCTTTACCGTGACCGGCAACTTCGGCTCGGGCATCGGTTCCACGTAAAACGCCGTTCCATCGGCCAGCGTCAGGGTTCCACCCCACTTTTCCTGGGTCTCGAACTCCAGGGAGACCACGCGCTCCTCCAGGTCCTTCTTCGCCACATAGAGGGAAAGCTGGCCTTCCCCGTTGCGCCGCAGCATCACGCTAGGCATTGATCACCTCCTCTGACAGTCGTGGGGAGGACACGGAAACCCGTGTCCTCCGCGCCGGCCTCAGCGAATCAGGTCGAAGTTGTAGTCGGTGGTGCCCATGCCCATGGTCTCTTCGTCCAGACGCTCCAGCACCGCGTTCACCAGGGTGGTGAGGATCTGCATGGCGCCCTCGTAGCCCAGGGTGGTGGCGCGATGCAGGTGGTGGCGGTCGAAGATCGGGAAGCCCAGGCGGATGAGCGGCACCTCGAACTCCTTGCCCTTGTACAAGGTGTCGCGCTGGATGAACTTGCCATAGGAATTGCCGATGAGGAAATCCGGCTTGTTGGTGAAGCACAGGGAGCGCATGTGCCACAGGTCGGCGCCCACATGGACCTTGGTGTCCTTGCCGTAAGGCGAGCTCTCCAGCAGCTTCTGGATCGCCTTGCCCCACTTCTTGGAGCCGTTGTGGCACACGATGTCGGTGGGCACGGCACCCAGCTCCAGCAGGGACTTGGTCAGGCCGTACAGGAAGTCCGGATCACCGTACAGGGCGAAGCGCTTGCCGTGTAGCCAGGCATAGCTGTCGGTCATCATGTCCACCAGGCGGCCGCGCTCCAGGGTCAGGGACTCCGGAATGGGCTTGCCGGTGATCTCGGACAGCTTCATCAGGAACTCGTCGGTCCACTCCAGACCCATGGGGATGTTCAGCTTGGGCACGTCGTGGTGCCAGATGGTCTCCACGAACTTGCGCGTCTTCTCCAGCTGGAAGGGCTGGAGCAGGACCGTGGTGATGGCGTTGGGCGCGTCCTTCACCTCCTGCTGGGTGGTGCCGCCGGCGTACATGCGGTATTCACCATCCGCGGGCGTGTCCAGCACCTCGGAGGGATCGGAGAGCAGGGTCGCCTCGATACCCATCTCCTTCATCATGCGCTTGATGACGCGGAAGTTGCCCAGGTAGGTCTCGAAGCCCGGCACGAAGTTGATCTTGCCGTTCTTGCCCGCCTCCTTGCCTTCCATGTGGTTGAGGGTGAAGTAGCGCAGGATGCCCTCTTCCATGTTGTCCCAGCCGGTCACGTGGGAACCGACGAAGCTGGGCGTATGGGCGAACGGCGTGGGGAAATCCACGGGCACACGCCCGTCCTTCTTGGCGTTGTTGATGAAGGCATTGAGGTCGTCGCCGATGACCTCGGCCATGCAGGTGGTCGACACGGCGATCATGTCGGGCTTGTACAACGCCTTGGCGTTTTCCAGGCCCTCGAACATGTTCTTCTGGCCGCCGAACACCGCGGCGTCTTCCGTCATGGAGTCCGAAACGCAGGCGATGGGCTCCTTGAAGTGACGGTTGAAGTAGGTGCGGAAATAGGCCACGCAACCCTGCGAACCATGCACGTAGGGCAGCGTCTTCTCATAACCCAATGCGCACAGCACCGCGCCCAGCGGCTGGCAGGCCTTGGCGGGGTCCACGGTGAGCGCCTCGCGCTTGAAGTTCAGTTCCTGGTATTCCATGGTGGTGGTCCACTGGAACACCTCGTCGATCTTCTCCTGCGGCACCGGTTCTTCGTACTTGGCCCGCTTGTTTGCGATGACCTCTTTGTATTCCGGCTCGCGGAACAGCGGGTAACAGGGCAATACCTTTTCAGCTGACTGACTCATCTCTTTTCTCCTGCCGCGCCACTCATCCGTGGACGGCGGCATTGAATCCGGGATCCGGTACGGCCTTGCGGCATGCGGCGGCCGTACCGGGCTTGATCACGCATCACTCGTTCACGGCCTTGGCAAGGGGCGCCTCACCGCCGTCGAGCCACGGTGCCTTCATGCGGCCCCAGGTGGGACTGTTGATGGCCATGTCCATGTCCCGGGCGAAGATGGCGAAGCCGTCATAGCCGTGGTACGGGCCCGAGTAGTCCCAGGAGTGCATCTGGCGGAACGGAATACCCATCTTCTGGAAGATGTACTTTTCCTTGATGCCGGAGCCGATGAGATCGGGCTTCAGCTTCTTCACGAACTCTTCCAGCTCGTAACCCGTCACGTCGTCATAGAGCAGGGTCGCGTTGCCCATCTCCTTCAACGTGCGGTCGTAATCGTCGTTGTGGGCGAACTCGTAACCGGTGCCGATCACCTCCATGCCCAGGTCTTCGTAGGCACCGATGACGTGACGCGGACGCAGGCCGCCTACGTACAGCATCACCTTCTTGCCCTCCAGGCGAGGACGGTACTTGGCGATCACTGCGTCCATGAGCGGCTGGTACTTGGCAATCACCTTCTCGGCGTTTTCCTTGATGGTGTCGTCGAAGTGGGCGGCGATGGCGCGCAGGGACTCGGCGATCTTGGTGGGACCGAAGAAGTTGTACTCCAGCCAGGGAATGCCGTACTTCTCCTCCATGAAGCGGGCGATGTAGTTCATGGAGCGGTAGCAGTGCAGCAGGTTGAGCTTCACCTGCGGGCAGGCCTTCATCTCCGCCACGGTGCCGTCACCGGACCACTGGGCGATGACATTCAGGCCCATCTCCTCCAGCAGGATGCGGGAAGACCAGGCGTCGCCGCCGATGTTGTAGTCGCCGATGATGGCCACGTCGTACTTGCCGGCGTCGGGCCTGCGCTCCACGCCTTCCAGCATGTAGTCGCGGATGGCGTCGTTGGCGATGTGGTGGCCCAGGGACTGGGACACGCCGCGGAAGCCCTCGCAACGCACCGGCACCACAGGCTTGCCGATCTCCGCCGAGGCCTTCTTGGACACGGCCTCGATGTCGTCACCGATGAGGCCGATGGGGCACTCGGACTGTACCGTGATGCCCTTGTTGAGGGGGAACAGGGTCTCCACCTCTTCGATCAGCTTGGCCAGCTTCTTGTCGCCGCCGAAAACGATGTCGCGTTCCTGGAAGTCCGAGGTGAAGTTCATGGTGCCGAAGGTGTTCACCCCGGTGGTGCCCACGTAGTAGTTGCGGCGACCGGCACGGGAGTACTGGCCGCAGCCCACCGGACCGTGGGAAATGTGGATCATGTCCTTGATCGGTCCCCACACCACACCCTTGGAACCGGCGTAGGCGCAGCCGCGGATGGTCATCACGCCGGGCAGGGACTTCTTGTTGGAGGTGATGCACTTGCTGGACTTGTCGAGGGTCGGGTCGTTGGCGGCCAGGTGCTTGGCGCGCTCTTCCTTCGCCTCGGCGGGATAGACCTCCAGCACCTCGGCAATGAGGGCTTCGGTCTCTTCACGGGTCATGGTTGTCATTGTCTTTCTCCTTCACGCCGCCCAATCCGGCGAGCGTTTGGTTGAATCCACGCAATCAGGCGATGTCAGCCCGGAGAACGGCCGCACATGAAGCGCGGCCTCCCCGCGCCCTGACATGCCGGCTCAGGCGCTGGCCGCCGCCCGTTCCTCGGCCGCGGTCTTACCCACGATGCTTTCGTCTTCCGCCTCCATGATTCCGAATTCCATGAGCAGGTCTTCCAGCTCGTCCATGGAGAGCGGGGTCGGGATCACCAGCTTCTTGTTGTTGATCACCTTCTGCGCCAGGGCACGGTATTCATCCGCCTGCTTGCAGGTGGGGTCGTACTCGATGACCGTCATGCGGCGGATCTCCGCGTGCTGGACCACGTTGTCGCGCGGCACGAAGTGGATCATGTGCGAGCCCAGCCGGGAGGCCAGGGCCTCGATGAGCTCGTCCTCACGATCGGTCTTGCGGGAGTTGCAGATCAGGCCGGCGAGACGCACGCCGCCGGAGTTGGCGTACTTCACGATGCCCTTGGCGATGTTGTTGGCCGCGTACATGGCCATCATCTCGCCGGACACCACGATGTAGATCTCCTGGGCCTTGTTCTCGCGGATGGGCATAGCGAAACCACCGCACACCACGTCGCCCAGCACGTCGTAGAACACGAAGTCCAGGTCTTCGTCGTAGGCACCTTCTTCCTCGAGGAAGTTGATGGCGGTGATCACACCGCGGCCGGCACAGCCGACGCCCGGCTCGGGACCGCCGGATTCAACGCACTTCACGCCGCCAAAGCCCACGGCCAGCACGTCTTCCAGCTCGAGGTCTTCCACGGTGCCCGCCTCGGCGGCCAGGTGCATGACCGTGGTCTGTGCTTTGGAGTGAAGAATGAGGCGGGTGGAGTCCGCCTTGGGATCGCAACCGACGATCATCACCTTCTTGCCGGCCTCGGCTAGGGCCGCCACCAGGTTCTGGGTGGTGGTGGACTTGCCGATGCCGCCTTTGCCGTAGATCGCGCATTGCCGTAATGCCATGGTATGTTCTCCTTGGGTTGGGGACGGGGTATGTCACTTACCCTTCAGCAACCGCTGTGCCACATGCCATTTCGTCTTCAAGCGCCTGATTGAAACCGTGTTTTTCACGGATGACACGGTCTGGAGTTCTGGTGGTATATGCGACAAACCCCCATCGGCTGTCGGGACAATGACAAGCCCGCACCACCTTCTCTGCCTGCCGAGGCACGCCTTCCCATCAATCGCTGCAACTTGCCGGCGGTGATCCTCGGCGGCCTCACCTTTCAGCACTTCCCCGCGCCGCTGCATCTCGACGGTGTACGTGAAGTACATGGCCGTCTGTTTGCGCTCCTCGATGGGATCGACGACAGACACGCCCGCGCCACGCTGTTCACCGAGGCCATGGCGGCGCACTTCCTGCTGGACGCGCCGGCGGAGGCCGGATGGGAAGGCGAACTGAAGGCGCGGGGAAAAATGGACTACCGCCGCCTGTTGCGCGGCTGGTCCTTCGACCCGGACGGCCGCGAGGCGGCGATCATCAAGGGCTGGGTGGAATCACGCTTCGGCCTCATACCGCGCCATCACGGCACTCCGATCACGGCGCCGGGCGACGAGGCCTATCTGCGCTATCTGGCCGCGCGCACGGCCGGGCTCTACAACACCAACGCCCTGGAGGCGCAGCTCGATCTGCTCTTCACCTACGGCCAGTACGAGCTGGTCCGCTGTCACAGCGACAGCACCCACCTGACCCTGTATCGCGGCGTCAACCGGCTGGCCGATCACGAGGTGCTGGAGCAAACCGAGCGGGATCGCTTCATCCTGCTCCTCAACAACATCAATTCCTTCACGCGCAGCCGCGAGCGCGCGGAGGAGTTCGGCGATCACGTCCTGGAGGCGCGGATACCGCTCAGCAAGATCGCCTTTTATGCCGATCTGCTTCCCCAGTTGCTGCGCGGTGAGGATGAATACATGGTGCTGGGTGGCGTATACGAAATGCGCCGGGTTTGAAGGTAAGAGAAAGCCATTAACCACAGGGGATACGGGATATACGTGTGCGCCAGACTGCGGCGCAGCGACTACATGACATCCCGCTGCCAATTTGTCGCAAACCTCACATTCTTTTCACAGCACACAGGAACACGTTGTCTTGCTCCATGGTTTTCGTGTCCTCCGTGGTTGATTGCTTTTTCCCCGTCTCCCCCGTGGTTAATCGCTTTTGATCTTTCCCGTGGCCTCCGTGGTTTCTCCCCCGGCCTGCAATTTGCTTTGTCCCGTGACAGGACCAAAGCGGAGAGCACGAATGAATCCGGAGTTTGCAGCCGAATGGGTACAGGGGATCGCGGCGGGTGAGATCATTCCTTGCCTGGGCGCCGGTGCCCTTGCGGGCGTGACCGATCCGAACACGGGCGAGCCCATACCGGCGGCTGGCGAGAGTCTGATCCTCGCCATGAACAACGGACGCCCCATGAGTCCGCGCCTGATGTACGAGTTCTCCCGCGCCGCCATGCACGTGGAACAGCGCCGCGGCCGGATCGCCCTCGAACGCTTCCTCACCCACACCTATGGCCAGCGGCAATGGACGCCTTCTCCCCTGCACCGCTGGCTCGCCGCGCTCACGCCGCCCTACGCCATCGATCTCAACCGCGATACCCAATGGCAGGACGCCTGGGCCACCCGCCCCCACCTGCTGGTGGTGGGCGCGGCACGCATCATGGGCAGCGACTACCGCTTCCGCCTCTTCGAACACGATGGCACGGCCTACCATCCCAGCACGCTCGAAACCGCGGACTGGAGCAAGCCCGTGCTGTTCAAACCGCTCGGCACGCCCCGTCCCGAACCGGGTTACGTGGCCTCCGACGCCGACTTCGTGGATTACATCACCGAACTCATGGGCGGTTTCGCCATCCCCGCGCCGTTGAAGCAATACCGCCGCGGCAAACGCTACCTGCTGCTCGGCCTGCGACTGACCCGCGACACGGAACGCATGGTGCTCTCCGAACTCATGGTGGACGCGGACGAACCCGCCGGCTGGGCGCTCATTCCGGTGCCCACCGCCAAGGAACGCAGGTATTGCGAGCGCAAGGGTCTGCAGATCATCGAGGCCGACATCGCCGCGCTCATCCACATCGCAGCGGCGGTACCGGTAGCATGAGAAAACCTCGGAATGAATGATGGTGTAGGAGCGGCTCTATGCCCGAAGGGTGCTCTGGCCACGACTG
>JBFXES010000058.1:0-15217 GCA_050179875.1 Thiohalomonadaceae bacterium | reverse complement strand
TTACTCGATGATCTTGGCCACCACGCCGGCGCCCACGGTACGGCCGCCTTCGCGGATGGCGAAGCGCAGGCCTTCTTCCATGGCGATGGGCGAGATCAGGCTCACCGTCATCTGCACGTTGTCACCGGGCATCACCATTTCCACGCCTTCCGGCAGGTCGCACGCACCCGTCACGTCCGTCGTACGGAAGTAGAACTGCGGACGGTAGCCGTTGAAGAACGGGGTGTGACGACCACCCTCTTCCTTCGACAGCACGTACACTTCCGCCTGGAACTTGGTGTGCGGCTTGATCGAACCCGGCTTGCACAGCACCTGGCCGCGCTCCACTTCGTCGCGCTTCGTGCCGCGCAGCAGCACGCCGACGTTGTCGCCCGCCTGGCCCTGGTCCAGCAGCTTGCGGAACATTTCCACGCCCGTCACCGTGGTCTTCGTCGTGGCCCGGATACCCACGATTTCCACTTCGTCGCCCACCTTCACGATGCCGCGCTCCACACGACCCGTCACCACGGTGCCGCGGCCCGAGATCGAGAACACGTCTTCGATCGGCATCAGGAACGCGCCGTCGATGGCACGCTGCGGTTCGGGAATGTAGGTATCCAGCGCCTCTACCAGCTTCTCGATCGACGGCATGCCGATTTCCGACGTGTCGCCTTCCAGCGCCTTCAGCGCCGAACCCTTGATGATCGGCGTGTCGTCGCCCGGGAACTGGTACTGGTTCAGGAGGTCACGCACTTCCATCTCCACCAGCTCCAGCAGCTCGGGGTCGTCGACCATGTCCGCCTTGTTCATGTACACCACGATGTACGGCACGCCCACCTGGCGCGCCAGCAGGATGTGCTCGCGCGTCTGCGGCATCGGGCCGTCCGCCGCCGACACCACCAGGATCGCGCCGTCCATCTGCGCCGCGCCGGTGATCATGTTCTTCACGTAGTCCGCGTGGCCCGGGCAGTCCACGTGCGCGTAGTGGCGGTTGTCGGACTCGTATTCCACGTGCGAGGTCGAGATCGTGATACCGCGCGCCTTC
Source organism: Thiohalomonadaceae bacterium (assembly GCA_050179875.1). Taxonomy (GTDB): domain Bacteria; phylum Pseudomonadota; class Gammaproteobacteria; order Thiohalomonadales; family Thiohalomonadaceae; genus JALOAT01. The sequence continues at coordinate 14,193 of JBFXES010000058.1, read as the reverse complement.
TCTTCCGGCGCGTTGTCGATCTGGTCGTAGGCCTTCGACTCGCCGCCGAACTTCTTCGCCTGCACCACCGTCAGCGCCGCCGTCAGCGTGGTCTTGCCATGGTCAACGTGGCCGATGGTGCCCACGTTTACGTGCGGTTTCTTGCGCTCGAATTTTTCCTTAGCCACTGTACTGTACCTCGCTCGTTAATCTTGGTTACGAAGCTTTCTTGATCACGGCCTCGGCGACGCTGGCCGGAGCCTCGTTGTACTTCTTGAATTCCATGGAGTACGTCGCGCGGCCCTGGCTCAGCGAACGCAGGGTCGTGGAGTAACCGAACATTTCCGCCAGCGGAACCTCGGCCTTCAGCACCTTGATACCGGCGTTGTCGTCCATGCCGAGGATGACACCGCGACGACGGTTCAGGTCGCCCATGACGTCACCCATGTAGTCTTCCGGTGTTTCCACCTCGACCGACATGATGGGTTCGAGCAGCACCGGGCTCGCCTTCAGGGCACCTTCCTTGAAAGCCATGGAGCCCGCGATCTTAAAGGCCATTTCGTTGGAGTCAACGTCGTGGTACGAACCGTCGAACAGGGTGACCTTCACGTCGACCACCGGGTAGCCGGCCAGCACGCCGTTCTGCAGCTGCTCCTGGATACCCTTGTCCACCGCCGGGATGTATTCCCTCGGCACCACGCCACCGACGATGGCGTTGACGAACTCATAACCCTTGCCGGCTTCCTGGGGTTCGATCTTGACCCAGACGTGACCGTACTGACCGCGGCCGCCGGACTGGCGCACGAACTTGCCTTCCTGCTCAACCGACTTGCGGATGGTTTCGCGGTAGGCCACCTGGGGAGCACCCACGTTGGCTTCCACCTTGAACTCGCGCTTCATGCGGTCGACGATGATTTCCAGGTGCAGCTCGCCCATGCCGCCGATGATGGTCTGGCCGGACTCCTCGTCGGTGCGCACGCGGAAGGACGGGTCTTCCTGCGCCAGGCGGTTGAGGGCGAGGCCCATCTTTTCCTGGTCGCTCTTGGTCTTGGGTTCCACGGCCACGAATATGACGGGCTCGGGGAATTCCATCTTCTCCAGCTGAACCGGCTTGTCGATGGCCGACAGCGTGGTACCGGTGGTGATGTCCTTCAGGCCCACGCAGGCGGCGATGTCGCCGGCGCGGACTTCCTTGATCTCGTCGCGGTTGTTGGCGTGCATCTGCAGCAGACGGCCGATACGCTCGGTCTTGCCGGTCTGCGAGTTGTACACGCTGTCGCCAGAGTTCAGGACGCCGGAATAGACGCGGATGAAGGTCAGCGAACCCACATAGGGGTCGGTCATGATCTTGAACGCGAGCGCGGAGAACGGCTCGTCGTCGCTGGAAATACGCTCGATCGGCTGGTCGGTCTTGCAGTCGATACCCTTGATGGCCGCCACTTCGGTCGGCGCCGGCAGGTAATCGATGACCGCGTCCAGCATGGCCTGCACGCCCTTGTTCTTGAAGGCGCTGCCGCAGAGCATGGGGAAGATTTCCAGGTTGATGGTGCGCTTGCGCAGCGCAGCCCGGATCTCCTCCTCGGAGAGGTCGCCCTCTTCGAGGTACTTGTTCATGAGCTCTTCGCTGGCTTCGGCCGCGGCCTCGACCATTTTTTCACGCCATTCCTTCGCGGTCGGCAGCAGATCGGCCGGGACGTCCTCGTACGTGAAGGTCATGCCCTGGTCGGCTTCGTTCCAGATGATGGCCTTCATCTTGACGAGGTCGACCACGCCCTTGAACTTGTCCTCGGCGCCCAGCGGGATCTGCACGGGCACCGGGTTGGCGCGCAGACGCTCGCGCATCTGCTTGTAAACCTTGAAGAAATCGGCGCCGGTGCGGTCCATCTTGTTGACGAAGGCGATACGGGGCACACCGTACTTGGTGGCCTGGCGCCACACCGTCTCGGACTGCGGCTGCACGCCGCCCACGGCGCAGTACACCATGCAGGCGCCGTCGAGCACACGCATGGAACGCTCGACTTCGATGGTGAAGTCCACGTGGCCCGGAGTGTCGATGACGTTGATGCGGTGCTCGGGATACTGGCGCGACATGCCGCTCCAGAAGCAGGTGGTGGCGGCGGAGGTGATGGTGATGCCGCGCTCCTGCTCCTGCTCCATCCAGTCCATGGTGGCTGCGCCGTCGTGTACCTCACCGATCTTGTGAGAAACACCCGTGTAGAAAAGGATACGCTCCGAAGTGGTCGTCTTGCCGGCGTCGATGTGCGCCGAAATACCGATATTACGGTAGCGTTCGATAGGGGTCTTGCGGGCCACTGTGAAAAACCTCGTTGCTGATTACCAGCGGAAATGGGCGAAGGCCTTGTTGGCCTCAGCCATGCGGTGCGTGTCTTCGCGCTTCTTCACCGCGGCACCGCGGTTCTCGGCAGCATCGAGGAGTTCGCCGGCAAGGCGCTGCGCCATGGACTTCTCGCCACGCTTGCGGGAGGCGTCCACCAGCCAACGCATGGCCAGCGCCATGCTGCGGGAGGCGCGCACTTCCACCGGCACCTGATAGTTGGCGCCACCCACACGGCGGGACTTGACCTCCACCATGGGACGGATGTTGTTCAGCGCCTTCTCAAACAAGTCGATCGGCTGAACCTTGGACTTTTCGGAAACACGGTCCAGGGCACCGTAGACGATCTTCTCGGCAACGGACTTCTTGCCGTCGAGCATGACGGTGTTGATGAACTTGGACAGCGTCTTGTTTCCGAACTTCGGGTCCGGAAGGATTTCACGCTTGATCGCTTGCTTTCTTCTCGACATGGCGGATACCTGTTCTCGCTTACGCGTTTGTTACGACTTGGGCCGCTTGGCGCCGTACTTGGAGCGGCCCTGGCGGCGATCATTCACCCCGGAGGTGTCCAGGGTGCCGCGTACCGTGTGATAGCGGACGCCGGGCAGGTCCTTGACACGGCCGCCGCGGATCAGCACGACCGAGTGTTCCTGAAGGTTGTGGCCTTCACCACCGATGTAGCTGGTGACCTCGAAGCCGTTGGTGAGACGCACGCGCGCCACCTTGCGAAGGGCCGAGTTCGGCTTCTTCGGCGTGGTGGTGTATACGCGGGTGCAAACGCCGCGCTTCTGCGGGCTGCCACCCAGCGCGGGGACCTTACTCTTCTCGACCTTGTGGCTCCGCGGCTTGCGTACCAACTGGTTAATCGTGGCCATCTGGTTCTCCAACGAAATAAGAGACAGGCCGGTTCCGACCGGCCTGTCAAAAAAGAAGCGGAATTTTAGGAATGGGGCAAGGGGCTGTCAAGCAACAGCCCCCTTGCCCTTCCCTTCCCGGTTTCATTCCCCGGCGCTGAGCTCCGTAATCGGCTGGGCAACCGGTGCGAGTTCCGCCTCGGCCTCCACGCGGCGGCGTTCGCGCCGGGTGGCATGGTAGGCCAGGCCGGTACCCGCCGGAATCAGGCGGCCGACGATGACGTTCTCCTTCAGGCCGCGCAGCTCGTCGGTCTTGCCGGTCACCGCCGCATCGGTGAGGACGCGGGTGGTTTCCTGGAAGGAGGCCGCCGAGATGAACGACTCCGTCGCCAGCGAGGCCTTGGTGATGCCGAGCAGGATGCGCTGGAAGGTCGCGGGCAGCTTGCCATCGGTGCGGACGCGCTCGTTTTCCTCCAGCAGCCGCGAGAACTCGGCCTGCTCGCCCTGCAGGAACTTGGTGTCCCCGGCGCTCTTGATCTCGACCTTGCGCAGCATCTGGCGGACGATCACCTCGATGTGCTTGTCGTTGATCTTCACGCCCTGCAGGCGGTACACGTCCTGCACCTCGTTGACGATGTAGTTGGCCAGTGCCTCGACGCCCTTCAGGCGCAGGATGTCTTGCGGATCCGGCGCGCCTTCCACGATCACCTCGCCCCGTTCCACGTGCTCGCCTTCGAACACGGTGATGTGGCGCCACTTCGGGATCAGCTCCTCATGGGGCTCGCCCTCGGACGGGGTGATGATGAGGCGCTGCTTGCCCTTGGTCTCCTTGCCGAAGCTGACAGTGCCGGAGATCTCCGCCAGGATGGCGGGCTCCTTCGGCTTGCGCGCCTCGAACAGGTCGGCCACGCGCGGCAGACCGCCGGTGATGTCGCGGGTCTTGGAGCTTTCCTGCGGGATACGTGCGAGCACGTCGCCCACGCCGACCTCGGCGCCGTCCTGCAGGTTGACGATGGCGCCCGCCGGCAGGAAGTACTGGGCCGGAATCTCGGTGCCCGGGATCTTGATGTCCTTGCCCGCGGAATCGACCAGCTTCACCATCGGACGCAGGTCCTTGCCGGCGGAACCGCGCTGCTTCGGGTCGGTGACCACCAGGGCGGAAAGACCGGTGACTTCGTCGGTCTGGCGATGCACGGACACGCCTTCCACGAAGTCGCTGAACATGATGCGGCCGGCGATTTCGGTGACGACCGGATGGGTATGGGGATCCCAGTGGGCGACCACCTGGCCACCCTTCACCTGGTCGCCGTCGGTGACGCTCAGCACGGCGCCGTAAGGCACCTTGTAGCGCTCGCGCTCGCGGCCGGTCTCGTCCAGGATGGTCAGTTCGCCGGAACGGGACACCGCGACGCGGGTGCCGTTGGCGTGCTGGACCATCTTGATGTTGTGCAGGCGCACCGAGCCGTTGCTCTTGACCTCGATGTTGTTCACCGAGGCGGAACGGGAAGCCGCGCCACCGATGTGGAAGGTACGCATGGTCAGCTGCGTGCCGGGCTCGCCGATGGACTGTGCCGCGATGACGCCCACGGCCTCGCCCACGTTCACCAGGTGACCGCGCGCCAGGTCGCGTCCGTAGCACTTGGAGCACACGCCGTAGCGGGTCTCGCAGGTGATGGGCGAGCGCACGCGCATGTGATCGATGGAGAACTCCTCGATCTTCTGCACCCACTTCTCGTCCAGCAGCGTGCCGCGGGGAATGGCCACCTGGTCCGTGCCCGGAATGAGCACGTCGGCGGCGGTCACGCGGCCGAGCACGCGCTCGCGCAGCGGTTCCACCACGTCGCCGCCCTCGATGAGGGACTGCATGGACAGGCCCTCTTCGGTGCCGCAGTCTTCCTCGGTAACCACCAGATCCTGGGCCACGTCCACCAGACGGCGGGTGAGGTAACCCGAGTTGGCGGTCTTCAGCGCCGTGTCCGCGAGACCCTTGCGGGCGCCGTGGGTGGAGATGAAGTACTGCAATACCGACAGGCCCTCGCGGAAGTTCGCCGTGATCGGGGTCTCGATGATGGAGCCGTCGGGCTTCGCCATCAGGCCGCGCATGCCCGCCAGCTGGCGGATCTGGGCGGCGCTACCGCGCGCACCGGAGTCGGCCATCATGAAGATGGAGTTGAACGAAGGCTGCTTGACCTTGTTACCCTGGCGGTCAACCACCTCTTCGGTACCGAGCTTGTCCATCATGGCCTTGGCCACCTGGTCGTTGGTGCGCGACCAGATGTCCACCACCTTGTTGTAACGCTCGCCGTTGGTGACCAGACCGGAGAGATACTGGTTTTCGATCTCCTTCACTTCCTGGTCGGCGCGCGCCAGGATGGAGGCCTTCTCGCCCGGAATGACCATGTCGTCGGCGGCGAAGGACACGCCCGCGCGCGTGGCGTAGCGGAAGCCCATGTACATGAGCTGGTCGGCGAAAATGACCGTGTCCTTCAGGCCGAGATTGCGGTAACACGCATTGATGAGCTGCGAGATCGCCTTCTTGACCAGCGGCTTGTCAACAAGCGCGAAGGGCATGCCGTCCGGCACGATGTCGAACAGCAGGGCGCGGCCGGCCACGGTGTCCTTCAGCGAGACCTTTTCGGTGCGCTCGCCGTTCTCGCCGACTTCCACCTCGCGGATGCGCACCTTCACGCGCGCGTGCAGATCGAGCACGCCGCTCTGGTAGGCGCGCAGCACCTCGTTGGTGTCGGCGAACACCATGCCCTCGCCCTTGGCATTCACGCGCTCGCGGGTCATGTAGTAGAGGCCGAGCACCACGTCCTGGGACGGCACGATGATGGGCTCACCGTTGGCCGGCGACAGGATGTTGTTGCTGGACATCATGAGCGCGCGCGCTTCCAGCTGGGCTTCCAGCGAAAGCGGCACGTGCACGGCCATCTGGTCACCGTCGAAGTCGGCGTTGAACGCGGCGCAGACCAGCGGATGCAGCTGGATGGCCTTGCCTTCGATGAGCACGGGTTCGAACGCCTGGATGCCGAGGCGGTGCAGGGTCGGCGCGCGGTTGAGCATCACCGGGTGTTCACGGATGACCTCTTCGAGGATATCCCACACCTCGGGACCTTCGCGCTCCACCATCTTCTTGGCGGCCTTGATGGTGGTCGCCAGGCCGCGGCGCTCCAGCTTGGAGAAGATGAAGGGCTTGAACAGCTCCAGCGCCATCTTCTTGGGCAAACCGCACTGGTGCAGGCGCAGGGTCGGACCCACCACGATGACGGAACGGCCGGAGTAGTCCACGCGCTTGCCGAGCAGGTTCTGGCGGAAGCGGCCTTGCTTGCCCTTGATCATGTCGGCCAGCGACTTGAGCGGGCGCTTGTTGGAGCCGGTGATGGCGCGGCCGCGACGGCCGTTGTCCATCAGTGCGTCCACCGATTCCTGCAGCATGCGCTTTTCGTTGCGCACGATGATGTCGGGCGCGGACAGGTCCAGCAGGCGCTTGAGGCGGTTGTTGCGGTTGATGACGCGACGGTACAGATCGTTCAGGTCCGAGGTCGCGAAGCGGCCGCCCTCGAGGGGCACCAGCGGACGCAGCTCGGGCGGCAGCACCGGCAGCACGGTCATGATCATCCACTCGGGACGATTGCCGGACTCCAGGAAGGCCTCCATGAGCTTCAGGCGCTTGGTCAGCTTCTTGAGCTTGGTCTCGGAGTTGGTCTGCGGGATCTCCTCGCGCAGCTTCTCCGCTTCCTTCTGCAGGTCCATGCCGCGCAGCAGGTCGAGGATGGCCTCGGCGCCCATGCGGGCGTCGAACTCGTCGCCATATTCCTCGATGGCATCGAGGTAGGCCTCGTCGGACAGCAGCTGACCGCGCTCAAGCTGGGTCATGCCCTGGTTGACCACCACGAAGCTCTCGAAATAGAGCACGCGCTCGATGTCGCGCAGGGTCATGTCGAGCAGCAGGCCCATGCGGGACGGCAGGCTCTTCAGGAACCAGATATGGGCGACGGGCGACGCCAGTTCGATGTGGCCCATGCGCTCGCGACGCACCTTGGCCAGCGTGACTTCCACGCCGCACTTCTCGCAGATGACGCCGCGGTGTTTGAGGCGCTTGTACTTGCCGCACAGGCACTCGTAGTCCTTCACGGGCCCGAAAATCTTGGCGCAGAACAGGCCGTCGCGCTCGGGCTTGAAGGTGCGATAGTTGATGGTCTCCGGCTTCTTGACTTCGCCGTACGACCACGAACGAATCTTGTCAGGCGATGCGAGGCCGATGCGGATGGCATCGAAGTCCTCGATGGGACCCGTTTGCTTAAGCAGCTTGATGAGGTCTTTCACCGTCTAGTTCTCCTCGAATTCGGTTCGGCGCGGGCCGCGATGCGGCCCGCATGTCCGTGAGCGGCTCGGCCGCGCCTTACTCCTGCTCCAGGTCCATGTCGATGCCGAGTGCCCTGATCTCCTTGATGAGCACGTTGAAGGACTCGGGCATGCCGGCCTCCATTCGGTGATCGCCATCCACGATGTTCTTGTACATCTTGGTGCGGCCGTTCACGTCGTCGGACTTGACGGTGAGCATTTCCTGCAAGGTGTACGCGGCGCCGTAAGCCTCGAGCGCCCACACCTCCATTTCACCGAAACGCTGACCGCCGAACTGGGCCTTGCCACCGAGCGGCTGCTGCGTGACCAGGCTGTAGGGGCCGGTGGAACGCGCGTGCATCTTGTCGTCGACCAGGTGGTTCAGCTTCAGCATGTACATGTAGCCGACCGTCACGGGGCGTTCGAAGGCCTCGCCGGTACGGCCGTCGTACAGCGTGGTCTGACCGGACTTGGGCAGGCCGGCGAGTTCGAGCATGTACTTGAGCTCGTGGTCTTCCATGCCGTCGAACACCGGCGTCGCCATCGGCACACCGTTGCGCAGATTGCTGGCCAGGGCCAGCACCTCGGCGTCGGTCAGGGAGTCGATGTCCTCCGGCTTGCCGCTGTGGTTGTAGATCTTGTTCAGGAACTCGCGCACCTCGGCGACCTTGGCCTGTGCATCCAGCATCTCGCCGATGCGCTTGCCGAGGCCCTTGGCTGCCCAGCCCAGATGCGTTTCGAGCACCTGGCCGACGTTCATGCGCGAGGGCACGCCCAGCGGGTTCAGCACCACGTCGACCGGCGTACCGTCGGCGGTGTACGGCATGTCTTCCACCGGCACGATCATGGAGACGACGCCCTTGTTGCCGTGGCGGCCGGCCATCTTGTCGCCGGGCTGGATGCGGCGCTTCACGGCCAGGAACACCTTGACCATCTTCAGCACGCCCGGTGCGAGGTCGTCGCCCTGGGTCAGCTTCTTGCGCTTGGATTCGAAGTTCTCGTCGAAGTCCTTGCGCAGCTGCTTCAGCTGTTCCGCGACCGCTTCGAGCTGGGCGTTCGTTTCCTCGTCCTTCAGACGGATCTCGAACCACTTCTCGCGCGCCACGCTGTCCAGATAGCTCTGGCTGATCTTGTCGCCGGACTTCAGCTTGTTGGGACCGCCCACCGCTTCCTTGTTGAGAAGCAGCTTGGCGACGCGCTGGTAGGAGTCGTCCTCCATGATGCGCATCTGGTCCATGAGGTCCTTCTTGACGCGGGCAAGCTCCGCTTCCTCGATGGCCTTGGCGCGGGAATCCTTCTCCAGCCCGTCGCGGGTGAACACCTGCACGTCGATGACCGTGCCGCTCATGCCGGCAGGCACGCGCAGGGAGGTGTCCTTCACGTCCGAGGCCTTCTCGCCGAAGATGGCGCGCAGCAGCTTCTCTTCCGGCGTCAGCTGGGTTTCGCCCTTGGGCGTGACCTTGCCGACCAGGATGTCGCCGGTGTTCACCTCGGCGCCGACATAGATGATGCCGGCCTCGTCGAGCTTGGAGAGCGCGGCCTCACCCACGTTGGGGATGTCCGCGGAGATTTCCTCGGCGCCCAGCTTGGTGTCGCGGGCGACGCAGGTCAGCTCCTCAATGTGGATCGAGGTGTAACGGTCTTCCTGCACGAGACGCTCGGACAGGAGGATGGAGTCCTCGAAGTTGTAACCGTTCCAGGGCATGAAGGCGACCAGCATGTTCTGGCCCAGGGCGAGCTCGCCCATGTCCACGGAAGAACCGTCGGCCAGCACGTCGCCGCGCGCGATCACGTCACCGATCTTCACCAGCGGGCGCTGGTTCAGGCAGGTGTTCTGGTTGGAACGGGTGTACTTGATCAGGTTGTAGATGTCGACGCCCGACTCGCCGGCTTCCGTCTCGTCGTCGTTGACGCGCACCACGATGCGGCCAGCGTCCACGGAATCCACCACGCCACCGCGGCGGGCCACCACGCAGGTGCCCGAGTCCACGGCCACCACGCGCTCCATGCCGGTGCCGACCAGCGGCTTGTCCGGACGCAGGCAGGGCACGGCCTGGCGCTGCATGTTGGAACCCATGAGGGCGCGGTTGGCGTCGTCATGCTCCAGGAACGGCACCAGCGATGCTGCCACCGACACGATCTGGCGCGGAGACACGTCCATGTACTGGACGCGGTCACGCGGCATGAGCGTGAACTCGTTCTGGTGGCGGCAGGAAACCAGTTCCTCCACCAGCACGCCGTTCTCGTCGGTTTCGGCGTTCGCCTGGGCGATGGCGTACTCGCCTTCGTCGATGGCGGACAGGTATTCGATCTCGTCGGTCACCTTGCCGTCCACGACCTTGCGATACGGCGTCTCCAGGAAGCCGTACTCGTTGGTGCGGGCGTACACGGCGAGCGAGTTGATGAGACCGATGTTCGGACCTTCAGGCGTCTCGATGGGGCACACGCGACCGTAGTGGGTCGGGTGCACGTCGCGCACCTCGAAGCCTGCGCGCTCGCGGGTCAGACCGCCGGGACCCAGGGCGGAGATACGACGCTTGTGCGTAATCTCCGACAGCGGGTTGTTCTGGTCCATGAACTGGGACAGCTGCGAGGAGCCGAAGAACTCCTTGATGGCCGCCGACACCGGCTTGGCGTTGATGAGCTCCTGCGGCATGAGGCCCTCGGACTCCGCCAGGGACAGGCGTTCCTTCACGGCGCGCTCGACGCGCACCAGGCCCACGCGGAACTGGTTCTCGGCCATCTCGCCCACCGAGCGCACGCGACGGTTGCCGAGGTGGTCGATGTCGTCCACCACGCCATTGCCGTTACGGATGTCGATGAGCACCTTGAGGACATCGATGATGTCTTCGTTGGTGAGCACGCCGGGCCCGGTGACTTCCTTGCGGCCCACGCGGCGGTTGAACTTCATGCGGCCGACCGCCGAGAGGTCGTAGCGCTCCAGGGTGAAGAACAGGTTCTGGAACAGGGTCTCGGCGGACTCCTTGGTGGGCGGCTCGCCCGGACGCATCATGCGGTAGATTTCGACCAGCGCGTCCAGCTGGGTGCGCGTGTTGTCGATGCGCAGCGTTTCGGACATGTAGGGGCCGCGATCCAGATCGTTGGTGAAGATGGTCTGGAACGACTTCACCCCGGCAGCACGGATCTTCTGCAGGATCTCGAAGGTGATCTCGTCATTGGCCGCGGCCAACACTTCGCCGCTCTTCTGATCGATCACATCGTGCGCGAGTGCACGGCCGAGCACGAACTCGTCGGGCACTTCGAGCGTCTTCAGACCCGCCTTGTCCAGCTCGCGGATGTGGCGCGCGGTGATGCGGCGGCCCTTTTCCACGATGACCTGGCCGTCGTGGACGATGTCGAAATCCGCGGTTTCACCGCGCAGCCGCTCGGGCACCAGATCGAGGCGCACCTTGTCGCCCGCGAAGGAGAAGGTGTCCTTCTCGAAGAAGGTGTCCAGGATCTGCTCGTTGGTGTAGCCCAGGGCGCGCAGCAGCACGGTCGCCGGCAGCTTGCGGCGGCGGTCGATGCGCACGAAGATGGCGTCCTTGGGATCGAACTCGAAGTCGAGCCAGGAGCCGCGGTAGGGAATCACACGGGCGCTGAACAACAGCTTGCCCGAGGAATGGGTCTTGCCCTTGTCGTGTTCGAAGAACACGCCCGGGGAACGGTGGAGCTGCGACACGATGACGCGCTCGGTACCGTTGATGACGAACGTACCGTTGTCGGTCATCAGGGGCAGTTCGCCCATGTAGACTTCCTGCTCCTTGATGTCCTTGATGACCTTGCTGCCGGCGGGCGCTTCCTTGTCATAGATGACCAGGCGCACCTTCACGCGCAGCGGCGCGGCGTACGTGAGTCCGCGCACCTGACATTCCTTCACGTCGAATACGGGCGTGCCCAGACGGTAGCTCACGTATTCGAGGCTCGCGTAACCCGAGTAGCTCACGATCGGGAACACCGAGCGGAAGGCGGCTTCCAGGCCTACTTCCCTGCGTTCCTCGGGCCGGCCATCGGCTTGCAGGAAGCTGCGATAGGAATCGAGCTGGATAGCAAGCAGATAGGGCACGTCGAGAATGCTGGGACGTTTGCCGAAATCCTTGCGGATGCGTTTTTTCTCAGTGAACGAGTAAGCCATCAGGGTTCCTCAGCTCTTCAGAATCAGCTTTTACCCGCCGCGCGCCGTTCGGAACGGCCCGCGTGGATTGGGTGGCAGGGCTACCCGCCAGCGGAAAAAGGCCGGTGGCGTTTGCCACCAGCCGATTTCACGAAAATCTGTACCTTTCCCTGGAAACCGGCCCGTCCTCGCGGACGGGCCAATTCCTCTTGCCAGGACCAGGCCTGACGTGTCTCGGCATAGTCTGCCTGATTACTTCAGCTCGACCTTGGCGCCGGCCTCTTCGAGCTGCTTCTTCAGCGCTTCGGCGTCGGCCTTGGAGATGCCTTCCTTCACGGCCTTCGGGGCGCCTTCGACCAGGTCCTTGGCTTCCTTCAGACCCAGACCGGTGGCGGCACGAACGACCTTGATGACCTCAACCTTCTTCTCGCCGGCAGCGGCCAGAATCACGTTGAACTCGGTCTTCTCCTCGGCGGGAGCGGCAGCAGCGGCAGCAGCGGCAGCGGGGGCGGCCACGGCCACGGCGGCGGCAGCGGACACGCCGAACTTCTCTTCCATCGCCTCGATGAGCTCGACGACTTCCATCACGGTCATGTTGGCGATGGTGTTGAGGATGTCTTCTTTGGAAACGGCCATTGTGAATGCTCCTGAAATTTGGATGGTTGCCCTAAAGGGCCCGTTGATACGAAACGATGCTTAGGCTGCCTGCTTCTGATCGCGAATCGCAGCGATGGTGCGAACCAGCTTGGCGTGCGGTTCGGCCAGCGTGCGAACGAATTTCTCGACGGGGGCCTTCATGACGCTCATGAGCATGCTGATCGCCTGCTCCTTGGTCGGCATCTTGGCGAGACGGTCGAGTTCACTCGCGTCGAGCAGCTTCCCTCCGATGGAGACCACCTTCGCCACCAGCTTGGCGTTATCCTTGGCGAACGCCTGGATAACCCGAGCGGCAGCGCCGGGATCTTCCTGAGAGAAGGCCAGCACCAGCGGGCCCGTGAGAGCCTCCTGCATGCACTCGAACTCGGTGCCTTGGACGGCGCGACGAGCCAGGGTGTTCTTCACCACGCGCATATAGACGCCGCTCTCGCGTGCCTTGGCACGGAGCGCGGTCATCTGGGCGGCGGTGAGACCCGCGTATTCCGCACCCACGGCGGAATAGGCCTTCGCGGCAACCTCGGCGACTTCGTCGATGATGGCCTGCTTTTGATCGCGGTTGAGAGCCACGCGAAATCACCTCTCGATTTCACATGGAGCCCGGAGTTCGGAAAAAGTTCCGGCAGCCGGACGCCCTGTGTGTTGACAAACGGAAGAGGCGTACCCCTTCCCCCCTACGGTGGCCCTCGTTGAAAACACCTTAGGCGACACCGTCTACGCAGGCGGACTTGCCTTTATGCCTTGCGGCGCCTGCGGTCTTTGACGGCCACCGCCCGTTGGCACGGGCGGCGACCTGTTGCAGCATCAAAAATGCTGCAAATTCTTTACTGATTCGCGCTGGTCAGGGTCGACTGATCGATGATCACGCCGCCACCCATGGTGGTGGAAAGGGTGATCTTCTTCATGTACTGACCCTTGGCCGTCGCGGGCTTGCCCTTCTGCAGATCGGCGAGGAGCGCCTGCAGGTTTTCCCTGATGGCGTTCGCGTCGAAATCGATCTTGCCGATGGAGGCATGGATGATGCCCGCCTTGTCGGTGCGATAGCGCACCTGACCCGCCTTGGCATTGCGCACGGCGCCTGCCACATCGGGAGTCACGGTGCCGGTCTTCGGGTTCGGCATCAGGCCGCGGGGACCGAGGATCTGGCCCAGCGTACCCACCACGCGCATGGCGTCGGGCGAGGCGATGACCACATCGAAGTCCATCTGGCCGGCCTTGACCTTCTCGGCCAGGTCGTCCATGCCCACGATGTCAGCGCCGGCGGCCTTGGCGGCCTCGGCGTTGGCGCCCTGGGCGAACACCGCGACGCGCACGCTCTTGCCGGTGCCGTGGGGCATGACGGTGGCGCCGCGCACGACCTGATCGGACTTGCGCGGATCGACCCCGAGGTTGATGGCCACGTCCACGGACTCACGGAACTTGGCGGCCGGCAGGCTCTTCAGGATCGCGACGGCCTCTTCGAAGCCGTAGGCCTTGCCGGGCTGAATCTTCTCGCGAATGGCTTTCTGACGCTTGGAAAGAGCCATGACTTACACCCCCTCCGTCTCGATGCCCATGCTGCGGGCACTGCCGGCGATGGTACGCACGGCGGCATCCATGTCAGCGGCGGTGAGATCGGGCATCTTGGTTTTGGCGATTTCTTCCAGCTGCGCACGGGTCACCTTGCCCACCTTGTCGCGGTTGGGCACGGCGGAACCGGACTGGATGCCTGCGGCCTTCTTCAGCAGGATGGAGGCCGGCGGCGTCTTGGTAATGAAGGTGAAGCTGCGGTCGCTGTAGACCGTGATCACCACAGGAATCGGCAGGCCGGATTCGAGCTTCTGGGTCTGCGCATTGAACTGCTTGCAGAACTCCATGATGTTCACGCCGTGCTGGCCGAGCGCGGGACCGACCGGCGGGCTGGGGTTGGC
>JBFXES010000057.1:0-15278 GCA_050179875.1 Thiohalomonadaceae bacterium | reverse complement strand
CGTCATGGGCAGCACCAGTCTACGGGGCATGCCCAGCTCCGCGCGGATCTGCTCCGCCGCCGTCCAGCCCGAACGGACCGCGCTCTCCATGGAGGAGGGGAAGCGCGTCGCGGTCCAGTCCCCCGCCAGGAACAGACCGGGCAAGGCCGTGCGCGCGCCGGGGCGTTTGCGTTCCATGCCGGGGCGCGGGGCCGTGATGGCCATGAGGATGCGGTTCACGTGCGCGTGCACCAGACGGGCGTGGCGTACCCCGGGGATGTACTCGGCGATCTCCTGCACCGTCGCCTGCACGATGGCCTCGTCGCTCATGGTCAGCGCCCGTGCGCTGTTGATGATGTTGCCGGCGATGAGTGCGGGGCGACCGCGCAGGGCAGGGCGGATGTTGGACAGGTCGTAGCTGTCGTAGCTGAGCCCGTCGGCCGACCACAGGCGCACCCACATCTGCTCGCGCGTCAGGCGGCGGTCGAACCACAGCCAGGTGCTCACGTAGGGCACGGGCCGGAACGCCGGCAGGTCGCGGCGCAGTCCTGCCAGCACGGGCAAGTCAGGCAACACGGGGAGGAGATCCTGCGGCGTCAGCGCGCACACGCAGTAGCGGGCGTGCAACACGCTGCCGTCGGCGAGTCTGAAACCTGCGGCGCGGCCGCGTTCGTAAACGACGCTTCGCACGGGGCAGGGCATGACGATGCGCCCGCCTTCCTCCTCTATGCGCCTCGCCGCCGCGGGTACGAACAGCTCGCCGAGCCCGCGCGCCGGAAAACCGAAGCGGAAGGCGTTATCGCCTAACAACTGTTTGAACACCCGCAGCAACGCCCCCGCCGAGCATTCCTCCAGCGGAACATTCATGAAGGTCATGGCGGCGGATTTCCAGAACCAGGCGATGAACGCCGGCGTCACACCCATGCGCGTCAGTAAGTCTGCGGCCGATTCATCGTCCAGCCGCACGACGTCGTCTTCGTTCATGCGCATGGCCAGCATGACCACCGGCGTATTGGAAGAGAGGTCGCGCAGGCGCAGGCGGCGCACGGTGAACAGGCTGGGCAGCAGCGACAGCGGGGCGGGCAGGGGATAGCGCTTCATCACCAGCGGCGGCCGGTCGGCGAGCACGAGGAAGTTCCCCGACTTCCACACCACGTCGCGCTCCGTGCCGAGCATGCGCAGCAGCGCCAGCATGTTGCGATGCTCGCTGGTGAGCACGTGGGAGCCCAGGTCGATGGCGTCGCCGGTGGCCTCGTCCACCCAACTGCGCGCCCGGCCGCCCAGCCAGGGCGTGGCCTCCAGCAGGGTGATGCGCACACCGCAACCCCACAGGCCGGCGGCGCAGGCGAGGCCGGCGAGGCCGCCGCCTGCAATGGCCACGTCGGTGTCCATGCACTGGATATAGCAGCGCGCCGCCCCGGGCGTTTTTATGCAGTGAATCGCGGTTTCTGGATATTCGTGTTTGCAAGCCGCCAGGCGCTCTCTATGATGGGCGGCCGAGGTTACCCCGTGCCCAGGATGTCCCGTCTCCGCCCCCGCGCCGTTCTGCTTGCGCTGCTCGCCGTATTTCTGGCGGGCCTGACCGCGCTCGCCCTGTTTGCCGTCGTGCTGGATTTCCGCGTGCGGGAGGAGTTCGACGGCCGCCGTTTCGCGTTGCCCGCACGGGTCTATGCACGGCCCCTCGAACTGTTCGCCGGGGCGCGCCTGAGCCCGGAGCGCTTTGCCCGCGAACTGGCGCAAATCGGCTACAAGGAAGGGCTGCAGGCCGACGAGCCGGGCCGCTTCGAGCGCCGCGGCAACGCCTTCCGCGTGGTCACGCGTCCGTTCGTGTTCGGGGACGGTGCACAGCCTTCGCTTTCCCTGGAACTCGGCTTCGAGGACGGCCACCTGGTGAGCCTCATCGACGCAGCGGACAACACGCCCGTAACCCTGGTGAGGCTGGATCCCGAATACATCGGCGGCATCTACCCGGCGCACAACGAGGACCGCGTGCTGGTGCGGCTCGACGAAGTCCCAGCCCATCTGGTGAACGGACTGCTGGCCGTGGAAGACCGGAAATTCCGCTCCCACATCGGCATCGATCCCCGCGGCATGACGCGCGCCCTGCTCAGCACCCTGTCCGGCGGCGGCGTGCAGGGCGGCAGCACGCTCACCCAGCAGCTCGTGAAGAACTTCTTCCTCACGCCCGAGCGCACGCTCAAGCGCAAGTTCACCGAAGTGATCATGGCGCTGCTGCTGGAGCAGCATTACGACAAGGACGAGATCCTCGAAACCTACATCAACGAAATCTATCTGGGGCAGGACAGGAACCGCGCCATCCACGGCTTCGGGCTGGCGGCGCAGTTCTATTTCGACAAGCGGCTGAAGGATCTCACGCTCACCGAAGCGGCCTTGCTGGTGGGCATGGTGAAGGGGCCCTCGTACTACGATCCCCACCGCCATCCCGAACGCGCACTGCAACGACGCAACGTGGCGCTCGAAGCCATGCGTCAAGAGGGCTACATCGACGACGCGCAGTACCTGAAGGCGAAGCTGGCCCCCCTGGGCGTGGTGGCGAAGCCGTCCATGGGCACGACTCCGTATCCGGCCTTCCTCGATCTGGTCCGCCGTCAGTTGCTGCAGTATTACCGCGAGGAGGACCTGCGTTCCGAAGGCCTGCAGATCTTCACCACGCTGGATCCGCAGGCACAGGCCGCCGCCGAGACTGCCCTGTCCTCGCGTCTGGCGCAGTTGGAAAAGCGCGTACCCAGAGCGAAGAACGGAAACGGCGAAGGCCGCCGGCTGGAAGGCGCGGTGGTGCTGGCGGACCCGCAGAGCGGGGAGATCAAGGCCCTGGTGGGCGGGCGCGATCCGCGCTTCCCCGGATTCAACCGCGCGGTGGATTCGCGCCGTCCGGTGGGTTCGCTCATGAAGCCGGTGGTCTATCTCACCGCGCTCTCCAGCCCCGAGCACTTCACGCTGATCTCGCCGCTGGACGATGAACCGCTGATCTCCAGCGAGCCCGGGCGTCCCGCCTGGGAGCCGAAGAACTACGACGGCACCACCCACGGCCTGGTGCCCCTGCGCAGCGCGCTGGCCCATTCGTACAACATCGCCACAGCGCGGCTCGGCCTCGCCATCGGCGTGCAGAGCGTCATCGACAACACGCGGCGCATGGGCATCGAGCGCGACATGCCGCCCTATGCGGCGACCCTGCTCGGCGCCGTGGACCTCTCGCCCCTGGACGTGGCGCAGATGTACCAGACCTTTGCCAGCGGCGGCTTCCGCGCCCCGCTGCGCGCCATCCGCGAGGTGCTCACCGCCCAGGGCGAGCCGCTGCAGCACTACGCCCTTTCCGTGGAACAGGTGCTCGACCCGGCGCCCGTCTATCTCCTCACCGCCGCGCTGCAAGGCGCGGTGCGGGAGGGTACGGGGCAGGGCCTGTCCGCCTGGCTGCCGCCCGGCATCAACGCCGCCGGCAAGACCGGGACCACCGACGACTGGCGTGACTCCTGGTTCGCGGGCTACACCGGCGATCGCGTGGCCGTGGTGTGGGTGGGCCACGACGACAACAGCCCCACCGGTTTTACCGGTGCGAGCGGCGCCATGACGGTGTGGGGCGAACTCATGTCCCGGCTGGACCCGGAACCCTTGCTTCCGCCGATGCCGGAGAACATCGAGCGCGTGTGGATCGACCCGGCCAGCGGCCTGCGCGCGGATGAGGCCTGCGCCGGCGCGGTGGAACTGCCCTTCATCGCGGGCTCGGCGCCCGAGGACTTCGCGCCCTGCGCGCGCTCGGGCACGCGTCTGCGGAACTGGTTCCGCGGCCTGTTCCAGTGACGCGGTAGAATGGCGCGGCTGCCCGCAGCCGCCCGAGCCGGAAGGAAAGTCCCGAGCCCATGAAACACACGCCGTCCCTGCGCATCGCGCTCCTGCTGACCATGGTGCTGGCCTCCGGCTGCGCCACCGTGCGCGCACCCGAACCGCCGCCGGCCTCGCACAACACCGCCGTGCTGGCGCTGCTGGATACGGCCCACGCCGATCTGGAAAACGGGCGTTTTGCCGCGGCCACGGCGGCGCTGGAACGCGCGTTGCGCATCGAGCCGCGCAACCCGGTGCTGTGGCAGGAACTGGCGCGGGCCCATCTGCGTGAGGGCAACTACACCCAGGCGGAGAATTTCGCCGCACGCTCCAATTCCTGGGCCGGCGGCAACCGCGCGCTGCTGGCGTCCAACTGGCAGATCATTGCCGAGGCGCGCATGGCCCGCGGCGATGCCGCAGGCGCACAGCAGGCGCTGGAGCGCGCCGGGCAGTTCCGCTAGGCGGGTGATGAGGCGAGGCCGGATGCGGCGCTGAAGGCCGTTGCGGATTGCCGCGCCTCGTCCCTGCGAAGGCGCGACGGGCCGCGGCAGGCGCGCAGGCGTATGCGATAGGCCACCGTGCGTTCCCTGATCCTCGTTGCACGCCGTCGTACCGCTTCGAGTACGCCGTCGGTCACGGCCTGCCGATCCGGTTCATTCAGCAATTCCGTGATGGGCAGGTCGAGGGCGCGGGCGATCCGCTCCAGGTTGTCGAGGCTGATGTTGCGCTCGCCGCGTTCGATGCCGCCCACGTAGCTGCGATCCATGCCGACGAGGTCGGCAAGTTCTTCCTGCGAGAGGTCACGGAGCAGGCGGATGATGCGCAGGTTTTCGGCCAGCCGGCGGCGGGCATCGCGGGGCTTCACGGGCGTCCTCATGGTGGGCCGGCTTCATGCATGCGCAAATGGTGTACGGATATCCACTTCGTGTCAACGGGTGGGCTGCCCGGCCTGCGCAGGGCCGATGGCAAACACCCGCACCTCGCCCGGGGTGAGCCGCACGTTGCGCAGCGTGCGCCTGTCAAAGTCCAGGTAAGCCGCGCCCGACCCGTCCAGGCGGTACTCGGTGGCCGCCTCGCCGGTGTGGGGCAGACGCAGTTCGAGCACCGGCGTCCCGCGCTTGTCCCACAGGAACACCACCTGGCGGCCGTCCGGCCGGATGAAGACGTGGTGGTAGAGTTCGCCCGCCCTGCCTGCGATCACCTCGACCGTGCTGGCGTCATCCGCCACGCCGATGATCCCGGTGTCCATAAGCGATACCAGCCGCCGCACGGTGTGAAACGCCAGCTTCTTCTTGCGGTCGGGGTAGGTGAGTCCGAGAAAGTGGTTCTCCGGTTCGCCGATGACATCGGCCGTGAGGGGCCGGTCCTTGATCTCGTAGATACCCACGTGCTCGATGCGCGGGTCGGCGGCGAAGGTGGCGATGGCCCGCGCCCACCAGTTGGCCTGATCGCGCTCGCTGGCGCGGCCCGGGGTGGTGGCGAAACCGGTCTCGTTGATCCACACCGGGCGGGTGCCGCATTGGCGGTCCGCGCTCGCCAGAAAGCGCGTGTGAAACGAACCGGGCGCGTCCAGGTCCAGCCAGGTCTCCACCTCCGCATCGGGCGGCCAGGTCTCGGGATAGGCATGGAGCGGCAGCACGTCGAAGGCGTCGCGCGCCTTCGCGCAAACGGTTTCGAGCCAACTCACGTCGGGGTAGGTGATGCCGCCCACCAGCACCCGACGTTCGCTGCGTTCGGCGCGGATGGCGCAGCTGGCCTGCGACAGCACGTGCGCGTATTCCCGCGCGCTTCCGTCCCACCACATGGGGCTGTTCTGTTCGTTGTAGATCTCGAAGGAGAGCAGGTTGTCGTGCCGGTCCAGCGCCGCCGCCAGTGCGGCGACAAAGCGCGACCAGTCCTCCAGCCGCGCCGGCGGGTTGTTCCAGGGCGCTGCGTCCTCACCGCCGGGTGCGGCGGCCCAGGCCGGCGTGTAGCCGATGTACGGGCGCAGGGCGATGCCGTGGCGGGCCGCCAGTTCGGCGAAGCGATGCAGCCACTCGAAGTCGTAGACCCCGCGTTCGGGTTCGTAGTCGTCCCAGCCGAAGCTGCCGCGCCAGGTGCGGATGCCCAGTTCCCTGAACAGCAAAAAGTCGGCCTCCACCTGAGCGAGGTCCTCGTCCTTGTCGTAGTCCTCGAGGATGCTGAAGGAGAAGGGCTTGTAATGGATCGCGTCGTGCGTCTGCGCGTGCAGGGGTGCGATGCAGGCGACCGCCAGCAGGACAGCGGCAATGCGAGGCGCGAGGGATCCCATGGCTGGCTCCGCTGGACCGTGTCACTGCTGAGCGTAGATGTGGCCCCGGTGTGCTACGCGGACGCAGCACGTCCTGCGTGGATTCTCACTTTTCGCCTTGCCCGGCTGCTGCGGAGGCGCGGGCGGAGGACCTCTCCGTGCCGCGCACCACCATCAGGTCACAACGTGCCGTGCTCAGCAGACCGCTGGCGGTGGAGCCGAGGCTGCCCAGCAGCCCGTGGGGCAGGGAGCCCAGCACGATGAGGTCGACGGCGTTTTCCTCGCTGAATATCTGGATCTCGTAACGCGCCGAGCGATGGGACACGCGCACCACCTGGGCCGCCTCCGGTACGCCCAGCTCCGTGGCGAGATCGGCGAGGCGATCGCGCGCAAGCGTCATGAGATAGGTCTTGGGATCCCGGTCCTCGCGGGCGCCCATGGTCACCGGCAGGTTCTCGGGGAAATGCTCCACCACGTGCACCAGGGTCAGGCGTGCCTGATAGAGCCGCGCCAGTTCGACCGATCGGCTCGCGGCCTTGCGTGCGGCAGCGGAGAAATCCGTGGCCAGAAGGATGTGCTGGTAGGGCATGGCGGTATCCGCGCGGCGGCGCACTGAAAGTCTAGACGTTCTGCCGCGGGGACAGCGGCGGGTGCCCCCGAGCACCCGCCGTGGTTATTAGCTGTCTGACCTGAGGTGAACCAGGTCGTGTCCACGTCCGGGTGAGGCCTGCTCGCGGAATCGATGATGCCGACGTCAAAGCAGAACGGCCGGGTTTACCGGCCGTCCTGGGAAAAATGGAAGAAAAGCGGATTCAGTTGGAAACATACCGCGGTCGTCGCCCTTGCGCGTCCTCGGTCATGTCGCCGTCCGG
This sequence comes from Thiohalomonadaceae bacterium, assembly GCA_050179875.1. Classification (GTDB taxonomy): domain Bacteria; phylum Pseudomonadota; class Gammaproteobacteria; order Thiohalomonadales; family Thiohalomonadaceae; genus JALOAT01. Next base: position 8,318 of record JBFXES010000057.1, on the reverse strand, counting down.
CGGGGAGGTCTGATGACGCTGCTCGATGGATACTTCCTCCGGCGGCGGCCAATCGTCCAGGGAATCCAGGTAATCCGAGTAAGCGCGGGCAACTTCGACGGTATTGAACCTCATCGTCATCATCCTCCTCTGACTCTTGGATCAGGGACCCGAATTTCACTATAGGGCTCAGGGGAACAGTGTCAACGGATGAAGGGCTTGTTACCGGCCGTTCAGCAATCAGAGATTCTTATACTCATCATTGCTGCGCGGCAGGGTGCATGGGAAACAAGGACTTATGGTTACCATTCGCCACAGCCAACAATTTTATGGGAGCCGCTCCCTGGCGCGGCGCACGGTGGAACTACGCTTACCGGGAACCCGGAGGTTTCCGATGGCCCCTCGCTGATGAAAGTGCGCGCGTGGTTGCTTGGCACGCTCCTGGTCCTGGCCAGCGCTCCGCTGGGGGCGGCAACCCTGGTGTTCATCGCTTTGGGCCCCGCCAACCGCATACTCGCCGTCGATGCCGCGCGCCACGCCCCCGTGCAATCCCTGCTGGGCGTCGCCAATGCGCGCGCCGTGGTGGCCGGTGATGAAGGCCTCCTGGTCGCCGGCAGCTTCAACGAGACCAACGTCGCGGGAAAACGGCAAGGCGAGCTGTACGTGATCGATCCGGCGCACGGCCATGCGGTGCTCACGCTGCCGGTGGCCGGCCGCATCCACGCCCAGGCCATAGCCGCGGACGGGCGCTCCGTCATTTCCACCCATCCCACGTGGAATGGCATCAGCATCTTCGATCTGCGGGGCCTGCAGATCGTCCGCTACCTGAAGACCGGGAACGAACCCACGGCCGTCGCGGTGCGCCGGCTCGAACCGCGCGCCTATGTGAGCAACGCCGGCGACGGCCTCATCACCGAAATCGACACGCGCGAATGGCGCATCGTGCGCCAATGGGATCAGAGCGCCGGGCCGCGCCAGCTTCTCATCAATCGCGAAGAGACGCGCCTGCTGGTCGGGGAACCCGAGCAGGGCACCGTAGCCCTCCTCGATCTCGAAGCGGGAAAACTGGATCGCCGCGTTCGCGCGGGAAAGGGGTTTCACAGCCTGGCGCTCGGCGACGACAGCCGCTCCCTTTACATCAGCGGACCGGGCAACCAGGTGCGCATGCTGGATATCGAAACCGGCGCCACCCGGGATGCGGAACTGGGTGCAGCGCCGGGACACGTGAACGTGATCTCCGGTACCGGCGTGCTGTACGTGGCCAGCCGCGAACAGCCTGTCATCTGGGTGCTCAACCAGCGCGATCTGGAACTGGTCGAGACCATCGAACTGCCGGCCGGAGAGGGTTTCCAGGTGGCGATGCAGAGCGGTGTCGCCATGAACGAAACGCCGTCGGCAGCCCTCGGGCTGCGATGACATGCAGCAGGAAAGGAGATGACATGGGGAAGACCTGGGTGGTGGTGGCGGACAGCTCTCGCGCGCGCATTTTCCGCGCGGAAGGATTGGACGGCCGTCTGGTCGAGGTGGAGGTCATGGCGCACCCCGAAGGGCGGCTGCACGAAGCCAGTCTGACCACCGATCTGCCCGGGCGCGCCTTCGACAGCCACGGCCAGGGACGCCATGCCATGGAAGAGGAAACGCCTCCCAAGCGCCATGAGGCGATCCAGTTCGCCAAGCGCATCGGCGGGATGCTCGAAGGTGCACGCAACGCCGGCAACTACGACGCGCTGGTGATCGTCGCCGAGCCGCGTTTTCTCGGTTTGCTGCGCGACAATCTTTCGCGGGAAACCAACAAGCTGGTGGAGCTGGCGATCGACAAGAACCTGGTGCGGCAGGCGCCGGAAGCCATTCGTGAACGCCTGCCGGCGCGTTTGTGATGCGGGAAAAAGGGCAGGGCGGCGGGCCGACAAAAAGCCCGTGAGCCGCCTTGCCCGGGATGAATTCTCTCCTAGTATTAACGCAGATTAGAGCGCAACGGGCCAAGGTGCGGAGAAAAATGGAAGCTTTTTACCGCTCGACCACGCAGAGCAAGAACAATCCATCCGGCGCATCGACCGGACATCGTTTTCGCAGCAAACATTTCAGGCATGTTTCGGTGGTGCCCGCCCTGCGCATGGCACTGGTGCGTGACGGCAGGTTGTTTGAATACCTGACCAGCAATGCCGGTTCGCTGCGCCGCAATCAGCCCAGTGCCCTGCATTACCTGGCGCGACGCTGCATGCACTGGCGGGAGCTCGCCACTTCCGAGGGTGATGAGGCCTGCCGCGAGCTGGGATGCGCAGGGGCGCGCGCCCTGGCGCGCGTGGCGCCCTCGCTGGAGGAGGACGATGCCGCGGTGCTGGGCATGCTCGCCGAGGTCGCGTATTCCTACCTGGCCGGGGTGTTGCCCATCTCCGACCTGGAAAAGATCCTGAGCCTCGCGGAGGCCCTGGGTTTCCCCCTGTTCCATCCCGAGCTTTACACCATGACCTCGGAGCTGGGCCGCAAGAAACCGGGGCGCATGGCGAGTACCGTCTACCTGCTGCGCGGCATCGGTCACGGCACCGACGCCCAGCCCTGCGACCCGGCGCTCCTGGAGCACGCCGTGCGACTGCTGGAATCCTGGGGCGGAGAGCCAAACCAGAACGCCTGGCCCGAGATGGTGGGCGCCGAAGGCTGAACATCACTGTTTTCAGAAAGCCGCGAGGGCGGTGATGCCACCGCCCTCCGGTTCCCCCGCCTCTTGCAGACTGTCACACTCCCTCGCTCGTTACCTCTCCACGCGCCTGCCGAACTGTGCGTCATCGCATTGACGCCCCCCTGACCCGGGCGTAAAACACAGCCGGTTCGATCACGACTCCCTCTGATGGACGCCTTGCGATGAGGCCCTTGGAAGTGGGGCAGGTGCTCTGACGTGCGCACCGCTCCTCACGCCTTGTCAGTTCCTCGCAGAGCCCGTGACGATCTGCCGGGAAATGCATGACCCGAGGCGCGTGAAAACTGTGAACTCTTTCTCGCTCTTGGTGCGCCGTATTAAGATGGGTGCCCAATTGACAATAACGGGATCCGCGCGCGACCGCTGCCCGCCGCCGAGGGAACTCATGCCGATCACTGCCAGCCTGCGCCTCCTGGGTGCCATCGCCCTCTGCACCGCTGCCGGCCTTGTTTCCGCCGCCGAAATCCGCCTCACCCAGTCCATCTCCGGTGCCGATCAGGCGGCGCCGTTCAGCTACGTGGCCGCATTGGCGGCCCAGCCCGACGGCACCCTGCTGCTGCTCGACAGCCGTGACAACACCCTGCTGCGCCTCGGCGCCCAGCCCTCCGTGCGGAAAATGGCCGAGGGCGGCGTGTTCGCCGGCAGCCGCGTGCAGGGCATCACGGCCATGGACGAAGGCCGCCTCGCCCTGGCCATCGGCAACGAGGTCCGCCTGCTGGGCGCCGACGGGTCCGTGCTGGGTCGCTTCGGTGACGGCGGCGACGCGGAGGGTCACCTGGGCACGCCCGCGGCGGTGGCATGGTCCGTCAACCGCCGGCTCTACGTGGCGGATCGCCACCACAACCGCGTGGCGGTGTTCGGTCCCGACGGCGTGTTCCTGCACCAGTTCGCGGGCAGCAAGGCCATGCCGCTCGACAGCCCCGAGCAGATCGCCGTGGACCTGCGTGAGCGGGCCTACGTGTTCAGCCGCACCCGTTCCGGCACCGTCACCGTCTTCGACACCGACCACAAGCCGCTGCGCCAGCTCGTCGGCACCGAGTTGCGCAAGCCCCTGGGCGCACCGGCCCTGAAGCTCACCGCCATGACCGTGGACCCGGCCACGGGGCTGCTCCTGCTCGGCGACAGCGAGCAGGGGCGCATCTACGCCTACGACTGGGAGCGCGAGCGGGTGGTGACCCATTTCGGCACCAAGGGCACCCAGCGCGGCCAGTTCAGTGACATCGCAGGGATGGCGCTGCTGCCGGACGGCCGCCTGGCCGTGGCCGACAACGGCGCGAAAAAGGTGGAGGTGTTCGAGTTGCCGCCCGCCGGCCTGCCGGCGCTGGGGCGCGTTTATCTGCCCACGGTGACCCTGGCCGCCGCGCAGGAGGCGGCGTGCACCAAGGCCTACCGCGACGGCGAGGAGCGCTGGTGCTTCCACGGCAAGGGCAGTGCGCGGCTGGATCAGGCGGGCAAGCCGAGCCTCAAGCTCGCCAACCTCGATGACCCGGTGGCCGCCGCATTCGACGACGAGCGCATCGCCGTCATTGACGGCGATCGCCTGAAACTGTTCGAGCGCGACGGCAAGCTCCTGTTCGACTCGGGCGCCAACAAGACCGCGCCGCGCAACAGCCTGGATTTCACCAACGACAATTACGATAGCGACACCGACGGCAAGTTCGACACGCCCGCCGACGTGTACGTACGCCACGACCGCATCTACGTGGTCGACAGCGGTAACCGCCGCGTCCAGATCTTCAGCCCGCAGGGCCTCTACCTGGACAAGATCGCGCCGGTCAAGAACGGCCCATGGCGCTTCGACGAACCCATGGCCGTGGCCGTGGACAGCCGCGGCCGCGTGTTCGTGGCCGATCGCGACCAGGGGCGCGTGCTGGTGTTCGATGCGGACAAGCGTTTTCTCCACAGCCTGGACGCGGGTTTCAAGGACCTCCACGACCTGGACGTGGATGCCGACGACCAGCTCTACGTGCTTGGCGCTACCGCGCGCAACGGCGCCCGCGTCGCCGTGTTCCGCGAAAACACGCTGGCGTTCATGCTGGGCGCGCGCTCCGCTGACCCGGCCGCCCTCGATGCCCCCGTCAGCCTGTGCGTGAGCCGCAGCGGCGCCACCACGGTCTCGGTCTACGACCGCGGGCGCAAGCGCCTGGTCGACTACGCCTGGCAACAGGTCCCGCCCGAGGTGGACGGCCTGGAAGTGGAGGGTGGTACCGAAACCCTGCGCCTCAGCTGGCAACCGGCCGGCCGCGCCTACGTGCGGGCCTATCAGGTGTTCGAGGCGCCCGCGGCCGAAGGCCCGTGGAAACAGGTGGGCGCCACCGCCGACAGCGAACTGACCCTTCAGGCCGGGGCGCAGGAAGCCGCCTGGTATCGCGTCGTCGCCCTGAGCGATTACGCCCTGGCGGGCCCGCCCTCCGAGGCAGTGCCGGATCGCTTCCGCGAGGGCCATGCCCACTTCAAGGCCGGCCGCTATGCCCAGGCGGCAGCCGTATTCACCGAGCTTCACGAGGCCGCGCCGCGCAATGCGGATGCGCTGCGCTTCCTTGGCATCAGCCTCATGGAACAGGGCCAGTGGGAGCCTGCGCGCCGTTATTTCGAGCGCCTGACCGCGCTCCCCGGGCATGAGGTCGCGGGCCTCGAACTCCAGTCCGACGTGCTGGAGCGGGCCGGCGATCTGCTGGAGGCGCGCAAGGTGGTGGAGCGGCTGATCGAGAGCGGCAAGGCGCCGCAGGCGGCCTATCGCCGCTGCGGCGATCTGGCCCTCGCCCTGGACGACGCCATCGGCGCCGTGCAGTGCCTCGAGACGGCCGTGGAACGCGATCCGCGCGACGCGCGTGCCCTGTTGCTGCTGGGCCGCGCCTATTTCGCCCTGGGCGTGATCGATCAGGGCCGCGACTTCCTCGCCCAGGCCCGTGCCGCGGCGCCGGAGGATGCCGCCATCCTGGTGGCCACCGCCCGCCTCGAGGAAGGTCTCGGCGAGGACGCCCGCGCCATCGATCTCTACGACAAGGCACTGACCATCGCGCCCCAGGACCAGTCCGTGCGCCTGGCGCTGGCCCGCGCGCTGCTGCGCACCGGCGCGCAGGAGCGGGTCCGCAACCTGGCCATGGAACTGACCCGGCACGAGGCCACCGCGGCCCACGGCCATTACCTCCTGGGCATTACGGCCCTCGCCGCCGAGCGTCACGGCGAGGCCCTCATCGCCCTCAACAAGGCGACCCGCGCCGCACCGGACCATGTGGATTCCTGGCTCGCCATCGCCGAGACCTACGAGAAGATGGGCAAGCCCGAGCGTGTGCGCGAACCGCTCGCCACGGCCGCCGGACTGGATGAAAACTCCTTCGAGGCCGCGTTACGCCTGGGCCGTTTCGATCTGGCACGTAACGACGCAGCCGCCGCCGTGCCCATGCTGGCGCGCGCCGCCGCGCTGGCGCCCAAGCACTACGAGGCCCAGTTGTTGCTGGCCCGTGCCGCCGCGGCCACCGGCGAGCTGAATCAGGCCGCCGAGGCAGGGCGCGCCGCGCACCGCCTGGACGACAAGCAGACCGAACCGCTGGTGCTGCTGGCCGACGTCTCCGCGCGCCAGGGCAAGAACGGCGCGGCCATCGCCCATCTCAAGCAGGCCCTGGAACGGGACAACACCTCGTTCGATCTGCACCTGCGCCTGGGCGCGCTGTACCTGGACAACAACATGTTCGACGCGGCGCGCGCGGCGTTGCAGCAGGCCATCGTGGTGGACGGCGCACGCGCCGAGCCGCACGCCCTGTTGGGCCGGGTGCATCTGAAGCGCCGTGCCTACGACGAAGCCATCGGCGCCATCGAGAAGGCCGTGGCGCTCGCGCCCAACGAGGCCAACCGCGTGTTGCTCGACACGGCCTATGCCGAGCGCAAGCGCTCCATGGAATTCACCTCCAACGCGCCTCCCGTGGTGCTCAAGGACCTGGAGCTGTATCCGGTGTTCTCCGCCGCCTACAAGCAGTACGCCGATGCCCCGGTGGGCAGCGTGCGCGTGGAAAACGCCAGCGACGTGGATCTCGGCAACCTCAAGCTCACCTTCACCATCAAGGGCTACATGGACTTCCCCAGCCAGGTGGAGATCCCGCTGCTCAAGGCCAACAGCAGCGAACGTTTCGACCTGAAGGCGGCGTTCAACAACAAGGTGCTGGAGGTGGACGAGGACACCGGCGTGCAGGTGGAAGTGGCCCTCGGCTACACCCGCGATGGCCGGGCCGATACGATCTCCCTGACCCAGCCCATGACGCTGTACGGCAAGAACGCCATTCTCTGGGCGAAGCCGCAGATGGTGGGCGCCTTCGTCACGCCCAAGGATGACACCCTGCGCGACTTCGTGCGCAGCGCCGTGAACGCCCTGCGCCCGGAGCCCGGTCCGCTGAACGGCCGCGTGGTGACGGCCATGACCCTGTTCAGCACGCTCTCGGCCCACGGCGTGCGCTACGTGACCGATCCCAACGCGCCGTACTCCAAGCTGGCCGACGACCAGGTGGACTACGTGCAGTTCGCGCGCGAGACCCTGAAGTTCAAGAGCGGCGACTGTGACGACCTCACCGTGCTGTTCAGCGCCGCCCTGGAGAACCTGGGCATCGAGACCGCCGTGCTCGACGTGCCCGGCCACCTGCTGCTCATGTTCGACACCGGCCTCACGCCGGAGCAGGCCGACGTGGTCAGCACGGATCCGGAACTGCTGGCCTTCCACGACGGCCGCGTGTGGATCCCGCTGGAGACCACCATGATCGCGACCTCCTTCGGCGAGGCCTGGACCGAAGGCGCGCGCAAGTACCGCGAGCACAAGGCGGCGGGCAAGCTCACCGTGATCCCGGTGCACCAGGCCTGGAACACCTTCCAGCCCGTCACCCTCAAGCCGGCGGGCTACGACCTGCCGCTGCCATCGGCGGAAACGGTGGCGCCGCTCTTGAGCCTGGATCGCGCCGTGCTGCTCGAACGCAGCCTGGAGCGCCTGGTCGCTCCGTACCGCGCCATGCTCGCGGTGGCGCCGGACAACCGCCAGGCCCGCATGCAGATGGCCATCGTCTACGCGCGCTACGGCCTGCATGACAAGGCCCTTGCCATCCTGGACGAACTGGCGGCGGCGGGCGAGGACGCGGCGGTGTACAACAACCGCGGCAACGTGCATTTCCTCAAGGGTGAATTGAACCGCGCGCTGAAGAGCTATCTGCGCGCCGAACAACTCGATGCCGCCGACGCGCGCATCAAGCTCAATATCGCCATGGCGAACTACAAGGCATCGCACGTCGACGAGGCGCGCCGCAAGTTCGGCGAGGCGGTGAGCCTGGATGGGACGATCGCGAGGGAGAACGCCGGTTTCGCCAAGCTGCTGGGCATGTGACGTGCGCAGCACGAAGGTGTCACGTAGCTTCGCAACGTGACCTACAGGTTTGATCGTAGGTCACGTTGGCGCGCAGCGACTACGTGACATGGGCGGCCCGAAGATGCAATGTGGTCATGTAAGGTGAGCATCATGATTCGGTTTTTCAGCGTGCGCGAAGGTGTCAATTAATCTGTGTAACTGATTTCAAACCGGCACCCGCTCGCCGAACAGAATGACGAACTGGTTGAGTGCCGACCGCCAATCCCGGATGGGCATGGTCCATTTCTTCGCGACATTCCG
>JBFXES010000056.1:0-15622 GCA_050179875.1 Thiohalomonadaceae bacterium | reverse complement strand
CAGGGTTGTCCGGTTGCTGCAGCGGTATCGGTGACGGACTGGGCTCGGCTGCGCTGCCGCGCTTTTCCGGCGGCGTCTGCCCCACGTTCAGCGTGGGGGAGAACACCCTGACCTCAGGCGGCACGGAGCGGCGCTTCATCCTGTTCGTCAACGGCGAGCCGCAGGGCGCGCCGGTGGTCTTCGCCTGGCACTGGCTGGAAGGCGGGCCGCTTGAATTGCTCGCCACCGCCGGGCTCCTCAACCTCACTGACGTCATCGTGGTCGCGCCCTTCGCCGCCGGCGACAAGACCTTCACCTGGGATGCCACGGCCCCGCCCCAAGGCAACGCCGATCTACGCCTCTTCGACGACTTGCTCGCCTGCCTGGATGCCCAGTTCAACATGGATCGCGACAGGGTCTGGACCACGGGTATGAGCGCCGGCGCCCTGTGGAGCGCCTATCTGCTCCAGTACCGCAGCCGCTTTCTCGCCGCAGCGGCCCTGCTCTCGGGCGGCGAGCCGGATCCTTCGGTGGCGCCGCCCTACCGCGCGCCTGAGACCGACATCCCCGTGCTGCTCGCATGGGGCGGGGAGGACGACGTCTTCCGTGTGCCGGGCGCGAACTTCGTGCACAACGACGGCGATCCGGAGATGTTCTCCTTTGCCCGCGCCAGCGAGGCGCTGTCGCTGAAGCTGCGCGCCGACGGGCATTTCGTGGTGCACTGCGTGGGCGCCCAGGGCCACACCGTGCCGTTCGACGCCTTCGACATCATCTGGCCCTTCCTGCGCGACCACCCGCGCGGCGTGTCGCCCGAACCCTGGGCAGGGGGCCCACCGGACGACGCCTCGTCTTCCTGCTTCATTCCGTAGGCACAATAAGTGCCGCGCGTTGCGCGAACCACCATCTCGCCCTGCACAAACGTGTCCAGGCGGAGGTTTGCGAAAACGAGGCTGATGATCCCGGGGGACGAACGGTTGGGCATCCCGGGGGGTCTGGCGCAATGCGCTTCGCTCATTTCGCCCTTCGCACTGCTCCCTTTGCGGTGAAAATCCCCGTGTTCCCCGTGTCCCCCGTGTTCATTTCTTCACCGCGCCGCATGGCGCAGAACCGCAGAGATCTTCGATGGCTTGCAGGGTCTCGCGGTAGACGGGGTTTTCGCCGTCCGCCGCGACGGCGCGCCGGGCGAGGGACAGGGCCTCGTCCTGCCGCCCGGTCTCGGCGAGCAGTTGCGCGAGATTGTTGAGCGCCGGGGCGTAGTCGGCGGAGATCGCCAGGGCGCGCCGCCAGGCGCGCTCGGCCTGGCCGGGCTCCCCCTGGGCGTAGGCGGCGTTGCCGACGGCCATCCAGCCGGCCACGCTGGCGGGCCAGCGTTGCACGGCCGCCTCGTAACCGCGTCGCGCGGTGGCGGCATCCCCCAGTTCCTCGAAGGCCGCCACGCTGCGCAGGAAAGGCAGTTCTTCGGCAGTCCGGGGCAGCTTTTCCGGAGGAAGCGCGACCATGGCCCAGCGCCCGCCGCGCGCCCAGGTGCGCTCGAACAGCGCCAGCGGGACCACGTGGCGGCGCCGCGCGCCGGAGCGCAGCACCAATTCCCCGGCTTCGAGATCGAAACCCACCACCACGGCGTAATGCCAGCGCGGGTACCAGGCGAGGGCGAGATTCTGCAATACCACCACGGGATGGCCCGCGTTCACCTCGGCCAGCACATCCTCCAGCCGTGGCGCGAGCACGTAGGGGACCTGCCGGTGGCGCCGGGCCGCGGCGATGAGTTCCAGTTGCAGACTGCCCTCCCGCGCCGGGATGAACACCTGCGGCGCAAGCGCTGCCGGTTCGGTGTCGACCCCGGCATGCACCAGCACGGTGGCGAGCGCCGCCGGCCCGCACTGATAGGCCTCCTGCGGAAAGAAGGGCGTGTGCTCGAGCTCCGCCCGCACCGGCAGGTGCGCCGGCGGCTCCGCGACCAGGCGCGCGGTCTGCGGGGCGCCGGCACAACCGGCCAGCAGCGCGAGCACGAGCCAGCACCCGCCCGCGCCGGCGAGTCTGCGTCGCAGCCTCACGTTCAGCGGCGGCTCTTCACGAACGGAAACACGTCGGTGTAGCCGGCGATATCGGTGAGCAACAGCACCAGGAACACCAGCACCGCCGCGCCGAGCAGGTCGATGCCGCCCGCCGGCATGTCTGCCATGCGTGCGTTCAGGGCCGTTATTTCGTCATCGGTGAGGGCCGCGACGCGAGCCTTCGCCTGCTCCGGGTCCACACCAAGCGCCGCGAGCTGTTGCTGCACCTCGCTGCGCCCGAGCGCGGCCTCCAGTTGCGCGCGGTCCACCAGTTTCTGCTGTTCGGCAAGGATGGCGGGCGTGCCCACCATGGCCGCCTGCGCCACGCCTGCGGGCACGGCCATACCCGAAAGGGAGGCCGCGAGGGTGAGGCAAAGGGCACGGGTAATGCTGCCGGGTCGTGACATGGGGGATCTCCTGTTGAGATTGTTGGGTCCAGACCTTCATTTCAGCATGGAATACGACTGGCAGACGCGCACCGCTTCGCAAGTTCTGAATGCCCTGCGGTCCATCATGGAAGCTCATGCGCGGACCCGAGAAGGCGCCGCGCCTCATCGGACATCATGGACGGTTCCCAGCGCCGCTCCGTGAGCAGGGACACGCCCACCTGCACACCCGGCAGTTCTGCCAGCAGGTCCTCGCGCACCCGCTCGGCCAGGGCGGCGGCAAGGCCGGATTCCGGCGTGGAGCTGGTCATGTTCACGTGCACGTAGCCCGCCTCACCGATCCACACCTCGTACACCAGGCCCAGGTCCACGACGCTGATGTTCATGAAAGGTTCATGAATGCGGCGCAATATCCGGCGCACGTCGTCGGCGGTGACTGTGGGTATCACGACGTCCTCCGATGCATGCCCTTCCCGGCGAGATGCACCGCTTGCAACCGGCGCCGGCACGCTGGGCTACGCTGTAAAGCATGGCATTCCGAGCGCTGTTTGCCGCGCTGTGGCTCGGCCTGGCCGGTATGGCGGCTGCCGAGATCACCGGAGAGCTCATCGTTACCACCAACTATGTCTGGCGCGGCGTGTCGCTCAGCGACGATGCGCCATCCGTGCTGGGAGGGTTCGCCTATCGGGAAGCGGCCGATTCAGGCCTGCATGCGAGCGCCCATGTCGCCGGCGTGCAGGTGGAGGAAGAGGACGACGACGGCAATCTGGAAACCCGCGACGAGCAGCAATTGCTGGCGCACCTGGGATATCGCATGCCCGTGGACGACTGGCGTCTGGATGTGGGCGCCGTCGTATATGAGTTCCTGCGCGGCGATCACTTCGACCCGCGGGAAAACAGGCTCCATCCGGGCACGTCCAACAAGCAGGACTTCGTCGAAGCCTACGTGGGCATCGGCAAGGCGGGCGCGGAGTTTCGCTACTACTACAGTGATGACTACTTCGGCAGCGGTGAGGTCTCGCGCTATTACAGCATCGACTATCGGCATCCGCTCGGGGATGAACTGTCCCTACTCCTCCATCTCGGCATGCTCAACAGCCAGGCCATCGACGACCACATCTACTGGCTCGGCGACAGTGCCATCGGCATCGTCAAGGAGCCCTTCAGCTTCGTGATCACCAATCTCGACGACAACGAGGACGGCATGCAGTCACGCAACCCGCGCTTCGTGGTCAGCTGGCGCCACCAGATAAGTCTTTGATCAACGTGCACGTTCGTGACCGTCTTCACTACCGGCGGGTGCGACGCGGCCTATTATTGGTTAGACGGAAAATGAAAGAGGACGAAAACATGGAAAAGCGAACTTACGAGAAGAACCCCTCCCTGCTGGACGACATGGTCGAAACCTGGCTGGCCGACTGGTCGAGCCTGCGCCACTACCTGCGCCAGCGCCGCATCGGCCGCCCGGCCGATGCCACCCTCGACACCCTGCTCGCCGAAGTGCTGCGCACCAAGCTTCCCCGCAGCGCCGACGTGCGTGGCGCCGTGCGCTATCTGGTGTCCCGCCCCCACTGAGACGGCGCCCACCGCCACACCTGCCGCACCGTCTTCAGCAACACCCATAGGAACAGCAGCGGCAACGCGATCGTCTGCACCACGAACACCACGACCAGGTTCACCACCTGCTCGCTCACATCCGCCGCCGCGGCCTGGTAACGCGCCAGGTAGGCAGGCACGTCCACCGCAGCCACCGCCGATTCATACCAGCGTTTCGCCCGGTCGAGCACCGACGCATCGGGCGGCACCACGTCCTGCGCCGTCGTACCGTTGATACGGCCGATGTTCTCGGTGACTTGTTCGATGGCCTGCCGCGAGCTTTCGTAACGCTCGGCGAGAAACAGCGTGTAGACGCCCTCGCTGGCGAAGGCCACCGCAGGCACCGCAAAGCGCACTAGTATCAGTGCGAGCACGAGGCGCATGAGGCGATCGCGCGCCTTCGATTCACGCAGCCGCGGCCACCAGAGAACCGCCAGCGCGGCGGCGCCCAGCCCGCCCAAACCGAAGGTAAAGAAAGGGGTCGCGAACACCTCGATGAGCAGGCGCTGCAATCCCAGCGACGTGGCGCTGGCCAGCATGACCCACGAGAACTGTTCGATGAGATCGTTGACCGGATCGAGGATCTGACCCGGCGCGAAGTTGACGCCCACGCCCGCAGGTTCCACCGCGATCTCGGTGCCCTGCGCCACGGAGATCACGCCGTTGAGGCTGCGCGCCACCGCGAAGGTGACCAGGGCGCGGCGCAGGCCCTGCTCGGTGTACTCGAAGCCGATCCGATCCGCCGTGCCGAGCGCCGCGAGGGCCACGGCGCCCGTCAATGCCAGGGTCACGATGACGCGTTGCCAGAGGGATGCCACCGGTGCGCTCCTTTCGCTCTTCCTCGGCGGCACTGTAGCGCGCGGCCCAACGCGCGGGTATGCCCGGACGCTAAAAATCGAACCGCTTCACACCGCCGTGGTCTCCCGGGGCGCGCTCCCGTTCAACCGTGCGGGCGCTGGAGTTCCGCCATGGAGCGGGCAGCGCAGGCCTCGATGGAAAGGCCTTCGAAATAGTTGCCCGTAAGCAGCACGGGCGTGCGCGCCAGCAGCGCGTCGATGCGGCCGCGCAGCGACGCATGGCCGCTGCGCAGCGCCGGCAGCACGTGTTCGGACGCGACCACGTCTTCGAAGTTTTCCGCAGCGGTGCCGATCACGCGGGCGGCGACGCGCAGCTTGTCGTCATGGCCGAGCGCCCCGGGCCGGAAGTGGAACGTGAACCCGCGCCATTCGCCGCCGGGCACCACGTCGCGCGACACCACCGAATAGAACGGCTGGCCGCGACCGATGAGCCCCGCCACGGCCGGCAGTTGCGCGTCGCGGGCGCGTACCACCACGCCCAGGGATTCCACCCGCGCCACGCCGATGTGCAGGAGCTGTTCGGAGAGCCCGGGACGCACGGCGGCAAGCAGCATGGCCGCCTCGTTGGGCGGAACCGCCAGGGCGATGCGATCGGCGCGCCAGTCCGCGCCGGCGGCGAACAGCCGGAATCCCCCGCCCTCCCGCGCAAGACGGGTGACACGCATCGACGACAACACCTGGACGCCGGGAGAGGCGGCCAGGCTGTCCGCCAGGCTGGCCATGCCGCCGGGCAGGGCGAAGCTGCGCGGCACCTCGCGGCGGCGGGGCTTGCGCTGGAACAGGACATCCGCGGGAAAATCCCGCGCCGGCTGGCAGATCACGGCATCGAGCGCCGGGCCGATCACGTCGGTGAAGTTGCGCGGACCGGCCAGGGCGCCGAAATAGTCCGCCGCGGTGTGCTCGCTGCGGTGCAGGAAGGGCGCGCGCAGCATGCCGCGCAGAAGTTCCGGGTAGTGGAGGCTCGCGGCGATGGAGACGTCGCGGGTACCGTTCCAGAGCCGGAACGCAAGCCGACGGCGGCGCAGCACGCGCCCTGTCAAACCGGCGACGTCCATCATGGCCAGCACGGTGCCGTAGGAATTGAACAGGGTATGCGCGCCCAGCTCCATCCAGAAGCCCTCGCGCCGGTGGGTATGAAGGGCGCCGCCCACCCGCGGTTCGGCCTCCAGCAGCAGCACGCGCCAGCCACGGCGCGCGGCGCCGTGGGCCAGCGACAGTCCCGAGATGCCCCCGCCGATGACCGCGATGTCGTACTCCATGGCGAAAGCATGGACCGGCTCACTGGAACGCGCGTTTGCCCGCACTGAAACCCCGTGCCCTGCGCGGTTTCGCTGGTTGATCTCTGCTGATGTTCGCCCCCGCCGTCGACGCCTGGTTCCGTGCCGCCCACGCCGCACCCACCGCGGCCCAGGCCCGCGGCTGGCCGGTCATCGCCCAGGGCAGGCACGCCCTCATCGTCGCCCCCACCGGCAGCGGCAAGACCCTCGCCGCCTTCCTGTACGCCATCGACCGCTGCATGCAACTGCCGCGCGAGGCGCCGGCGGGCGTGCGCGTGCTGTACGTCTCCCCACTCAAGGCCCTGGTGTACGACGTGGAGCGCAACCTGCGCGCGCCGCTCGCTGGCATCCAGGTCGCCGGCGAGCGCCTGGGCACGCCGCTGCGGACGCTGCGGGTGGACGTGCGCACCGGCGACACGCCGGCACAGGCGCGCCGCATGCAGGCGCGCCATCCGGGCGAGATCCTGGTCACCACGCCCGAATCCCTGTTCCTGCTGCTCGGCTCGGCCGCGCGCGCGACCCTCCGCACCGTGCACACGGTCATCGTGGACGAGGTGCACGCCCTGCTGCCCACAAAACGCGGCGTGCACCTGGCGCTGTCCCTGGAGCGCCTGGCCGAGATCACCGAAAGCGAGCCCCAGCGCATCGGCCTGTCGGCCACGGTGCGCCCGCTGTCGGAGGCCGCGGGCTTCCTGGGCGGGGATCGCGCGGTGGAGATCGTGGACGCCTCCGCCCCGCCCGCCCTCGACCTCACCGTGACCGTGCCGGTGCCCGACATGGAAAAGGTGGTCGCCGGCAGCTTCGATCCGGCCGCGCCTCCGCCCGCGGAACGCGGCCTGTGGATGGCCATGTACCCCGCGCTGCTCGCGGAGATCCGCAGCCACCGCTCCACACTGGTGTTCGTCAACAGCCGCGGCCTGTGCGAGCGCCTCACCGCGCGCCTCAACGAACTGGCCGGCGAGGAACTGGTGCGCGCCCATCACGGCAGCGTGTCCCACGAGCAGCGCGCGGCCATCGAGGAGGACCTCAAGCAGGGCCGCTTGCGCGGCATCGTCGCCACCTCCTCGCTGGAGCTGGGCATCGACATGGGCGCCGTCGATCTGGTGCTGCAGATCGAATCGCCCGGCGCGGTGGCGCGCGGGCTGCAACGCGTGGGCCGCGCGGGTCACGCCGTGGGCGAGATCAGCGTGGGGCGCATCTATCCCAAGTTCCGCGCCGATCTGCTGGAGTGCGCCGTGGTGGCCGAGCGCATGCGCCGCGGCGCCATCGAGTCGGTGGCCACGCCCGTGAACGCCCTCGACGTGCTGGCGCAGCAGGTCGTGGCCATGTGCGCCGACACCCCGCGCCGCCGCGCCGACATCGCCGCCCTGGTGCGGCGCGCCTGGCCCTACCGCACCCTGACACAGGCGGCGCTGGACGCGGTGCTCACCATGCTCACCGGCGGTTATCCCTCCGGCGAATTCGCCGACCTGCGCCCCCTGCTCGCCTGGGACCGCGCGCGCGACATCATCGAGGCGCGCCGTGGCACCGCCATGCTGTCGCGCCTGAACGTCGGCACCATCCCCGACCGCGGCCTCTACACCGTGCAGATCGGCAGCGACGGCCCGCGCCTGGGCGAGCTGGACGAGGAAATGGTGTTCGAATCAAAGAAGGGCGACGTCATCCTGCTCGGCGCCAGCAGCTGGCGCATCGAGGAGATCACCCGCGACCGCGTGCACGTCTCGCCCGCGCCCGGCGAGGGCGGCCGGCTGCCGTTCTGGCACGGCGAAGGGCCGGGCCGCCCACGCGAGCTGGGCCTGGCGCTGGGTGCCTTCCTGCGCGAGCTCGCCGCCCTGCCGCGCGAGGCGCGCGCCGCCTGGCTGGAACAACACCTCGCCCTGGACGAATTCGCCGCCGGCAATCTGGCGGCCTATGTGAACGAACAGGAGGCCGCCACCGGGGTGCTGCCCTCCGATCGCCACATCGTGGTGGAGCGCTTCCGCGACGAGCTGGGCGACTGGCGCGTGTGCATCCTCTCGCCCTTCGGTGCGCGCATCCACGGCCCGTGGGCCATGGCCTTGCAGGCCGTGCTGGCCGCGCGCGAGGGCTATGACGTGCAGCTCATGCACACCGACGACGGCCTGGTGCTGCGCTTCGCCGATGTGGACACGCTGCCGTCGCTGGCGGAGCTGTTGCCGCCGCCCGACGAGGCCGAGCGCCTGGTGACCGAACAACTGCCCCACACGGCCATGTTCGCCACCCTGTTCCGCGAGAACGCCGCGCGCGCCCTGCTCATGCCGCGGCGTACCGGGCGCGGTCGCCGCCCGCTGTGGGCGCAGCGCCTCAAGGCCCAGCAACTGCTCGCCACGGTGCAGCGCCACCGCGATTTTCCCATCGTGCTGGAGACCTATCGCCAGGCGCTGTCCGACGTGTTCGACCTGCCCGGACTCAAGCGCCTGCTCGCCGACATCCGCGCCCGCCGCGTGCAGGTGCACGAGGTGGAAACGCACTCCGCCTCGCCCTTCGCCCGTTCGCTGGTGTTCGCCTACGTGGCCAACTACCTCTACGCGGGCGACGTCCCCATGGCGGAGCGCAAGGCCCAGGCGCTCACCCTGGATCGCAACCTGCTCGCCGAACTGCTGGGCCAGGAGGAGCTGCGCGAACTCATCGACCCGCAGGCGCTCGCGGCGCTGGAGGCCGAGCTCCAGCACCTCGCGCCGGAGCGCCGCGCGCGCGATGCCGACGAACTGCACGACCTGCTGCGCCGCCTGGGCGATCTCAGCGCGGCCGAGCTCGGCGCGCGCAGCGAACACCCGGAGGCCATCGACGTGCTGCTGTCGCAGCGGCGCGCGACCCGCGTGGAGCTGGCCGGCGAGACCCGCCACATCGCCATGGAGGACGCGGCGCTCTACCGCGACGCCCTCGCCGTGACGCCCGCACACCTGCCCGCCGACGCTCCGGTGCTGGAGCACCCGCGCGAGGCCCTGTTGCGGCGCTATGCGCGCAGCCACGGCCCGTTCACCACGGCGCAGGTGGCGCGACGCTACGGCCTCGGCCTGGCGGACACCGAGGCCGTGCTCCACGGCCTGCGCCGACAGGGCGTGCTGGTGCTGGGCGAGATCCGCCCGGACGGCATGGAACCGGAGTGGTGCGACGCGGAGGTGTTGCGCCGCCTGCGCCGGCGCACCCTGGCACGCCTGCGCCGCTCGGTCGCCCCGGTGGACGCACGCACCCTCGGCCGCTTCCTGCCCGACTGGCAACACCTGGGCGAGGCCGCGGCGGGCAGCGAGGCCTTGCGCAGGGTCATCGTGCAGCTGGAAGGCCTGGCGCTGCCCTGGTCGCTGCTCGGCCAGGTGGTGCTGCCGGCGCGCGTGCCGGGCTTTCGCTTCGAGGATCTGGACCTGCTCGCCGCCACCGGCGAGGTGGTGTGGGTGGGCGCCGGCGCCCTCGGCGCGCGCGACGGCCGCGTGATGATCCTGCGTCGTGAACAGGCGCCGCGGCTGCTCGATCCGCCGCCGCCGTTGACCACCGGGGATGCCTTGCAGCAGGCGATCCTCGATCATCTCGCCGCGCGCGGCGCGTGTTTTCTGGCGGAGCTGGAAATGGCCGCCCACGCGCGCGGCCTGCAACCGTCGCTGCCGGAACTCACCGAGGCGCTGTGGTCGCTGGTATGGGCGGGTCAGGTCACCAACGACACCTTCGCGCCCCTGCGCGCCCTCGCCGGCGGCGCCGCGCAGCATCCGCGCCGTCACGGTCCGTCCGCGGTGGGCGGGCGCTGGTCGCGCGTGGCCGACCTGCACGCACGCCCGGTCTCGCCCACGGAACGTGCCGTGGCGCGCGTGGAGATGCTGCTGGAACGCTACGGCGTGGTCAGCCGCGAGGCGGCGCTGGCGGAAAACCTGCCTGGCGGCTTCGGGCCGCTGTACCAGGTGCTCAAGGAGATGGAGGCGGCAGGCCGCGTGCGCCGCGGCTATTTCGTGGAGGGGCTGTCCGGGTTGCAGTTCGCCCGCGCCGGCGCTGTGGACCGCCTGCGCGCCGGGCGTGCGGAAGAACCGCCCGTGCAGGGCTATGGCGAATGGGACGCCATGCTGCTCGCCGTACTGGATCCGGCCAATCCCTACGGGACCCTGCTGCCCTGGCCCGCCACCGGCGCCGGCACGCCGCGGCGCGTACCCGGCGCGTGGATCGTGCTGGTGGACGGCGCGCCCGCCCTGTACCTGAGCGCCGACGGCCGCCAGTTGCTCACCTTCCCGGAAGGCTGGCGCGAAGAACCCTCCGCACTGACCGCCGCCGCGCGCCTGCTCCATCGCCTGCCACGCGGCGCGCGGCGCCGCACCCTGGTCATCGAACGCATCGACGGCGCCCCCGCGCGCGAGTCCCCCCTCGCGCCGGCCCTGCTCACGGCGGGCTTCGTTCCCGATTACAAGGGATTGAGCCAGCTGTAGGAGCCCACACCGTGGGCGAATGCCTTTCACGCGCCGCGCTCAGCGGTAGGACAAACGCCCTTCCTCGACGTGCGCCGCGTGGGTGTACGGGTGCCGCTGCACGCGGTCGACGTCGAGGATGTGCAGCACCTCCCAGCCGCGCACCTTGAGCCAATCGGCGATGAGGGAGCGGTGGCAGCGCCACCAGGGGGCCTCGGCGCACATGATGGCCGTGGGTTGCGCACGGGCGCGCGCCATGAGATCGGCCATGGCCGCGGCGAAGGCCTCGCCCTGCATGTAGTCGGCGTAACCGCGGAACCCGGGATTGCGCCAGGCGGTGTTGACGGAATCCGGGCGCGGCGTGCGACGCCCGCCGAGGCCGGGCAGGTGCACGTAACCGATTCCCGCCGCCGCGAGACTTGCGGCGAGCGCGTCACGATTGAAGTGCGGGTAACGCCGTGAGGACGGATAGCTGCGCACGTCCGCGAGCAAGGCAATGCCATGGGCGCGCAACCTTGCCACGAACGTCTCCAGGTCGAGGGTGGAATGGCCGATGGTCCAGATGCGCGGTGCGTGCTCCATGCCGGTTGTCCCCATATGCAAGCATAGGTGCGCGCAGTGAAACGCCGTCCGCGCTCTGCCAACCTTGAAACAGCCGGATCGGGGAGGAGGCGCCGTGTATCGCAGGGAAATCTGGGGCGTGGTCATCGAATGCGTGAGCGGAGACATCGCCGACCAGCCTGGCATGGAGGCCGTGGTCAACGCCGCCAACGCGGAACTGCGCCCGGGTGGCGGCGTGGCCGGCGCGCTCCATGCGGCCGCAGGGCCGGGCCTGGCCGAGGAAGGTCGCGCGCTCGCGCCCATCGCACCGGGGCAGGCGGTGATCACCGGCGGCCACCGGCTCCCGAACCGCCACGTGATCCACTGCCTCGGCCCGGTGTACGGCCGCGACGAGCCCGCCGACGCCCTGCTCGCCGACTGCTACCGCAACGCCCTGCGCCTCGCCGAGGAACACGACGTGAAGAGCATCGCCTTCCCCGCCCTCTCCACCGGCGCCTTCGGGTTTCCGAAGGAGGACGCCGCGCGCATCGCGGTGGACACCGCGCTGGACGAGCTGTCGCGGCTCACCCGCGTCGGCCGGATCCGTTTCGTGCTCCACGGCGAGGACGACCTGCAGTTGTACCTGCGCACCCTGATGGAACGGGTACCGTGAAACGCACCGGGCGCACTGGGCATGGGCAGCGACATTGATCCCCGCAGCGGGTTGGGCCTGTTCACCGACCTCTACGAGCTGACCATGATGCAGGCCTATTTCGAGGAAGGCCTGACCCGGGAGGCGGTGTTCACCCTGTTCGTGCGCCGGCTGCCGCCGCGCAGGAATTTGCTGCTGGCCTGCGGCCTGGAGACCTTGTTGCAGCAACTGGAGGCTTTGCGCTTCAGCGAGGAAGACCGCCGTTATCTCGCCTCGCTCGGCAGGTTCTCGCCCGGCTTCATCGAGCAACTTGCCGACGTGCGCTTCACGGGCGACGTGTACGCCGTGCCGGAAGGCACGCCGGTGTTCGCCAACGAACCCCTCCTGGAGGTGGTGGCGCCCTTGCCGGAGGCGCAGTGGGTCGAGACCCTGGTGATGAACCAGATCGGCGTGCAGACGGTGCTCGCGTCCAAGGCGGTGCGCGTAGTGGCCGCCGCCGGCGGGCGGCCGGTGATCGATTTCGGCGCGCGGCGCATGCATGGCATCGACGCGGCGCTCAAGGCCGCGCGTGCCTTCCACATCGCGGGCGTGGCCGCCACCTCCAACGTGCTCGCTGGGCGTGAATACGGTGTGCCTGTGAGCGGCACCATGGCGCACAGCTTCATCCAGGCCCATGCCGACGAGACCGCCGCCTTCGCGTCGTTCGCATGCCGCTATCCGGGCACGGTGTTGCTGGTGGACACCTACGACACCTTGCGCGGCGTCGCGCACGTCATCGAGCTGGCGCGACGCCTGGGCGATGCGTTCACGGTCAGCGCCGTACGCCTCGATTCCGGCGATCTGGCCATGCTCGCGCAGGAGGCGCGGCGCATGCTCGATGAAGCCGGCCTGACACAGGTGCGCATCTTCGCCAGCGGCGGCCTGGATGAAGACGTCGTCGCCGCTCTACTCGCCGCGGGCGCGCCCATCGACGGCTTCGGGGTGGGCACCAGCATGGGCGTCTCCAGCGACGCGCCCGACCTGGACATCGCCTACAAGCTCGCGGCCTACGCCGGTGAAGGGCGCATCAAGCTGTCCACCGGTAAACCCATCTTGCCCGGGCGCAAGCAGGTGTTCCGGCAGGCCGAGGGCGACGGGGACGTGGCTGATATCATCGGCTGTGCCGACGAGGCGCTGCCGGGCCGCCCCCTGTTGCAAGCGGTGATGCGCAACGGCCGGCGCCTGCACGATGCCGCGGACCTGGACCGTTTGCGCGCCTACGCCGCCGCGCAGGTGGCCCGGTTGCCGCCACGCCTGCGCGCCCTGACGCCGGCGCATCCGCCGTGGCCGGTGACCATCAGCCCCGGCCTGCTGCGCGCGCAACAGGAGGCCGCCGCAGCGGTAGCGCGCAGGACGCGATAACAAGGATTTCTTGCCCTAGGCGAACAATTGATTTTTGCGAATGTGTTCCTGGTGCTAGCTTTCCCCCGCAGGTTCACACCTTTACGCCCCAAGGAGCCCAAATCATGCGTCGCGGGACGAACTCGCCCGTCATCGCCGTCCTGGATCTGCGCGGCTTCCGGCGCCGCCAGCCCCGGGCGGCCCTGCACTGGCATCTGCAGCACCTGCCCGCGGGCGGATTGCTGCAACTGATCCTCGAACCCGGGCATGGACACGACACCCTGCCCGTGCACCTGTGCGCCTGCGGCGGCGAGATCATCGCCGCGGAAGAGCGCGACGGCGCCCGCATCCTCAGCGTGCGACGCGCCCCGGCGCCCGTGGTCTCCGAGGAACTGGACATGCGCGGCGCGCGCTGTCCCCTGCCCGTGATCGAGGCGCGTCGTCGCATGCGCCGCATGGCCCGGGGCTCGGTGCTGAAACTGCGCACCGATTGCACCAGCGCCCCCACCGAGGTGGGCGCCTGGGCCGCCAACTCGGTGCAGGTGCAACTGCTGGCACAGCGCCACGAAGGCGCGGCGGGACACGTATTCCTGATAGGAAGGCAATAGGCATGGCTGCAAACCCGGGGTATGCGCCGCAGCCGCAGGCCATGGACTGCGGTTCGACCAAGGCGCGTCTGCTCATCAAGGGCATCACCGAAAACGGACAACTTTTCCGCCCGAGCGACTGGGCCCAGCGCCTCGCCACCGCAGCCGCGGCCTGCCGGCCCGGCGGCCGCCTCCGTTCCCACCCCATGGTGCGGGTAGTCATCGCGGACGGCGTGCCGTCCGTGGTCGTCGATCAGCAACTGGCCTCGTCGGATCCCCGGCTGTATGCATTCCTCCGGGATTTTGGCGCCAACAACGGACTGCAGTTGCTGGAAACCTGAGTCCGGCGTTCCTTGTTTGCCACCTCGCCCACCGAGCCGGCCTGCACTGGCGCGGATGGGCGATTTTTTTTGCGGTGGTACTCGTCGACGGGCCAACGCCGCGCCAGGAATTCATCCATGCCCGGCCTGGGCGGAGGGTGTCACCGGCTGCGGGACCGCCTCGCCATCGTTCCTTCCCGGCTCGACCCGTAATGCGGAATGGGCGCGAACAGCGCATCCACGGCCGCCCGGTCTTCCAGCTCCGCGGCCGCCATCACGGCCTCGCGCTTGAGGTGGCTCGCGAAGCCTTCGATGAAGTCGTACCCGTACTTGCGCAGGAAGGCATCGCGGCGCAGGCCGATGCGCGTGATGTTGGACGGAAACAGGTGCGAGGCATCGATGGCGCACAGGTCGCGATCCAGCACCGGATCGATGGCCATGGCCGCGACGATGCCGATGCCCATGCCGCGCCGGACATAGGTCTTGATGACGTCGGCGTCGGAGGCGGTGAAGACCACGTTGGGGATGAGGCCGGCGCTGGCGAACACCTCGTCCAGGTGCGCCCGGCCCGTGAAGCCCGAGGTATACGTGACGATGGGATAGCGCACCAGCGTCTCCAGGCCGGGCCGCGCCTGCTCGCACAACGGATGATTGCGCGGCACCACCACGCAATGGTCCCAGGCGTAGCACGGCAGCGCCAGCAGGTCGTCGAATTCGTTGATGGCCTCGGTGGCAATCACCAGATCCACTTCGCCCTGATGCGCCATCTCCGCCACGCGGCGCGGCGTGCCCTGGTGCAGGCACAGCCGCACCCTGGGATAACGCGCGGCGAAGCGCGACACCACCGGCGGCAGCACGTAACGCGCCTGGGTGTGCGTGGTGCCGATGGTGAGCGTGCCCGTGCCGGGATCGCGGAAATCGGCGGCGACGGCGCGGATCTTCTCCGCCTTGGCCAGCATGTCCTCGGCCAGTTGCACGATGGCGGCACCTTCCCGCGTCACGTGGGTGAGGCTCGCGCCGCTGCGCCCGAAGATGCGCACGCCCAGTTCCTCCTCCAGCATGCGGATGTGCCGGCTCACCCCCGGCTGCGAGGTATGCAGGGCGCGCGCCGCAGCGGTGATGTTGAGTTGCTGCCGGACGACTTCGAGTACGCAGCGCAACTGCTGGAGCGTCATGGTGGTTCCCCCAAGTGGTCAAGGAAAGACCAGGCTTGCATCGTGCCTGCATCGTGTTATGCGGAGGATGATGGGGCAGCGGAGTACACAGGTAAAGGGTGCCCTGCGCGAATAAACCGTTCTCTCGTAGGAGCCCACATCGTGGGCGAATGCCTTTCACATGTCGCCAGCGGCTGGCGAACCCACGTTCGCCGACGATGTCGGCTCCTACGACGCTGCGGGAACCGCCGTAGGAGCCCACATCGTGGGCGAATGCCTTTCACATATCGCCAGCGGCTTACGAAACCACGTTCGCCGACGATGTCGGCTCCTACAACGCTGCGGGAAGCCGTAGGAGCCCACATCGCGGGCGAATGCCTTTCACATATCGCCAGCGGCTGGCGTACCCACGTTCGCCGACAATGTCGGCTCCGCCA
>JBFXES010000055.1:3089-16130 GCA_050179875.1 Thiohalomonadaceae bacterium | reverse complement strand
GGGAAACCGCTCTTCGGTAGGAGCGGCCTCAGGCCGCGATGGCACGGTATCCGACGCAAATCGCGGCCTGAGGCCGCTCCCACGGGCGGGGACAACCGTTGATGGATTTACCCCCGTGTACCCCGTGTACCCCGTGTTCCCCGTGTTCCCCGTGGTTAATGCTTTTGCCTTTCTCAGGCGGTGCTGAAATCCGCCGGCGGCGGCATGTCCACCGGCTCGCAGGTGACGTTGTCCACGCGTGCGGCGGGCGGGCCTTGCCAGAGCCAGGCCTTGAGGCGTTCCACGGCGTGGGCCTCGCCGCAGGCGAGGACTTGCACGCTGCCATCCGGCAGGTTGACGGCTTCGCCCGTGATGCCGAGGGCCAGGGCTTCGCGGCGGGTGGAGCCGCGGAACCACACGCCCTGCACCCGCCCCGTGACGCGGCAACGCACGCAGATCACGGCAGCACCACGCTGGCGGCCTGACCTGCGCGCAGTGCGGCCTCTTCCGGCACTTCGATGAGGATGTCCAGCGGATAGGACAGCGGCGTCGCGCCGGCCACGGGCTCGAGGCCCACGCGAACCAGCTTGCCCGTGTAGACCTTGCCGCCGGCGCGCACGTCCAGGGACTGGCCCGCGCGCAGACCGGCAAGACGGCTCTCCTCCACCACGGCGCGCACCACGCGGCGACCCGCTTCCGCCACCGTGACCAGCGGCGCGGGAGCCAGTTCGGCCGCCACGGCCTGGCCCACGCCCGCGTGCACTTCGAGCACCAGCGCATCGAAGGGCGCACGCACCCGGCTGTATTCCAGATCGAGCTCCGCCCGCGTCACCGCGGTTTTCGCGGCCTGCAACTGCGCGGATGCGGTGGCCAGCGCGATCCTGGTCACCTCCAGTTCGTGATCGGACAACAGGGTGCGATCGTAGAGTTCCTGTGCACGCTCGTTCTCGCGCTGGGCCTCGGCATGCACCTGTGTGAGACGTTCCGCCTCGGCGCGGGCCTGCGCCAGTTCCGCCTTGAAGCGGCGATCATCCAGCGCCACCAGGACGGCGCCTTGGCGCACCTGTGCGCCCGGCGCGGCGTTCACCCGCGCCACCACGCCCGACACGGGCGTACCCAGCTCCACGCGCTGCGCCCATTGCACCGTGGCCGGCACTTCCGCGGCCGCCGCCGCACCTGCCGTGATGAAACCTGCCAGCGCCAACACAAACCTGTTCATTCCCATCCACCTCATGCTCACGGCGCCTCCACCGTTTCCTGGGAGGCCTGCTCGATCACCGGCCCGCCGGTGAGCGCATCCAGCCGCGCCCAGGCCAGGGCCGTCTGGAACTCCGCATTGACCTCGGCCAGCTCGGCCTCGGTCAGGCGCACCATGGCATCGCCCAGATCGGCGTTCACTTCCAGTTCGTACAGCGCACGGCTGCGATCCAGATAGAGTTCCCGGTAATTGCGTCCCGCATCCGCGGCCTCGCGCTGGACCTTCAGCGTCTGCAACTGCAGCCACAGGTCCAGCACGGCATGGCGCAACTGCATCTCGGCCTCGCGCAGGCGGGCCATGGCCTCGTAGAGTTCGGCCTGGCGCTGGCTCACGGCGGAATCCACCAGACCGCCCGTGTAGAGCGGAATCTCCAGGGTCACGCCGGCGCGCCATTCGTCATTGGAAGCCATGTCGCGCGTGTACTGCGAGGCCTCCAGTTCACCCACAAGGCGCGGTCGGCGCTCGGCGCGCGCGGCGGCCACGCGCTCTTCGGCTGCGTGTACGGCGTGGCGCAACCCTGTAATCATCGCGTTGCGCGCCAGCACCGCTTCCTGCAGTTGCTCCACCTCGGGCAGCGGACGGTTCAACACCGCGCGCAGATCGGGCCGTGTCAGCGTGCTCGGCAGCTGGCCCGGCCGATTGAGGGTGTCGGCCAGCGCGGCGCGCGCCAGGCGCTGCCGGCCCTCGGCGGCGTAGCGCGAGCGGCGCACGTTCTGATATTCGGCCTCCAGCGCGAGCAGGTCCACGTCGGAGACTTGTTTCAGTTCGTGGCGCTGACGCAAACGATCGAGGCTCACGTACACCACGGCCATGGCCTCGTCCTCGCGGCTGAACGCCAAGTCCGCGAGCACCACGTCGAAGAAGCGTTCCATGATCTCGATGCGGCGGCTGGTCAGCGCGTCCTGGTAGAGCGATTCGGCACGCGCCAGGCCTGCCTGCGCGGCCGAGAGAAAGGCGCTGGTGCGGCCAAAATCGTAGAGGTTCTTGCGGACGAAAAGGCTCGCCTTGTGGTCGTCGCGCTCATCGCTGGGCGCGATGTCCGCCGGCTCGACCCAGCGCAGCCGACCCTCGGCGGTCACGGTCACATCCGTTCTGGACGCAGCAGCGGCGACCGCCGCGCGCGAGGCATCCACCCCGGCAACGGCGATGGCCAGCCTCGGATGCGGCTCTTCGGCAAGGGACAGGGCGTATTCGAGGGTCAGCGGTTCAGGCAAGGGCGACGCGTCGTCCGCTGCCATGGCGCCACCCGCCGCCAGCCAGCACGCAAACAGCAGCGGGCGAGCCCGTCGCAGATACTGCACAGTGGTCATCCCCAATATTCCGGAAGGTGGTCAGAAAGCTCTTGCCCGGCCCGGCACGTCCTGCGCCGCGGCCATTCGGCCCGGAGGCCGTTCTAGTTCTTTTGCTCGCGCTTGTAACGCGCGAAGGGCATATCCTTGTACACGCCCTCCGCCACGTACTTGCCCATCAGAAGGAATTCATCCACGCCCGAGGTGCGGCCGGTGTGCCGGTGCACGGGCTTGCCCTCCAGATCGAAGAAGGCGATCACCGGCGTGGCGCGCACGCGGTTGACCTCGGCAAAGGTTTTCTGGGTCGTGGTCTTGCCCTGGAAATCGGTCATCTCCACGTCACCCTCGATGTCCACCGCGAACAACAGGAAGTTGTCGCGGAAATACTGCTGCACCTCGGGCTGATTCAGCACGTTCTTTTTCATGTAATGACAAAACGGGCACTCGTCCATTTCGAAGAACACGAGCACGCCCTTCTTGCCCTTCTCCCGGGCCTGCGCCAGTTCCTCGGAGAAATCGCCGAAGGTGTCGTTGAAGAAATGCGCGTAAGGATCCTTGCCCGTGGCTGCCGCTGCGGCGGGAGCGAGGATCAGCGCGAACACGAGGGAAGCCAGCAGTCGCTTCATGTCGCCTCCAGTCACTTGTTGTTGTTTTCCGATGCGATGAAGGACTCGATGCCCTCCGCCGTCACCATCCCAAGCTTGTGGGCAACCACCTTGCCTTCCGGCGACACCAGGAACGTGGTGGGAAGACCGGCGATGGGCCCGAGCGCAGTCATGTTGGGTTCGTTGAGCAACACCGGGTAGCTCACCAGGAATTGCTCCACGAAGCCGGCGATATCCTCGGCCAGCACGTCCTCGTCCATGTTCACGCCCAGAACGACCGCGTCCTTGTCCTTGTGGCGCTCGTGGAACTCGACCAGCTCGGGCATCTCCTCCACGCAGGGCGGACACCAGCTCGCCCAGTAGTTCACCACCACCCACTTGCCGCGGAAATCGGAAAGGCGATGGGACTTGCCGTCGATCCCCCTCAGGGTGAAGTCCACGCCGCCGGCCCAGGCCTGCGCCCCGGTGAGCAGTCCGAGAATCAATACAAGCGCGCGCACACTCCCCTCCTCCATTCCAGAAACCGGTAACCTGCCATCCCGCCGCCGGCGCCGCAATATCCCTTTGGCCGGCGTTCCTGCGGAAAAAAATGTAACTGCACAACGAAAGTGTTCAAACCCCGGGGATTTATTCCCGCAACGAAAAAGCCCCGCGGGCCAATGCCCCGGTCATGAAACCGGGACATTGGCCCGCGGGGCCCTGAGCGGCGACGCGCTCGCGCTCAGCGCGCGAGGTAGGCCTGGTCGGACTCTTCCACCACGCCGAGCGACCAGGCGCCGCGGGTGCGGGCATGGCGTGCGGCTTCGAGCATGTCGGACGAGCTGGCGCTGCGATCGATGGTGAACACCTGGCCGGGGTAGATCAGATCGGCATCTTGGATGCTGTCGCGGTTGGCCTTGTAGATCAGGGGCCAGTGATAGGGATTGCCGTAGACCTCGGGCTTGCCGGAGATGGTCCAGAGGCTGTCGCCGCGCACCACTTCATAGCGGGTGTCGGCGGCGCTCGCCGCGAGACGCGCCTGTTCGGCACGCTTCTGCTCGATGGCGCTCTCGGCCTGGCGGCGGGCCTGGTGGGCCAGCTCGATGGCGCGGGCGGTATCGCCTGCCTTCAGCGCGGCTTCCGCATCGGCGAGCACCTGCTCGGAATCACGCCACAGGGCGCCTTCGGCCTCGGCGCGGCGGATGGCGGCGCGGGCGTCCTCGATGGCCTGCATGGCCTCTTCGTTGCTGGGGGCGACCACGGCGGGCGCGGTTTCGGCCGCAGGCTGCTGCTCGGGGGCGGGGGCTTCCGTCGGCGCAGTGGCGCAGCCCGTGCTCATGGCCGCAGCCAGTGCGAGCAGTCCGGCCAGATGTGCAAAGCGGTTGTTTTTCATTCTTCGGCTCCTGTGTGTTGCGCGGGGGGACCTGAGGCGGGTTTCCTTATGTTCCAAAGGAAACAATGAGCGGATTATCAATGAATCTGTTATTCCCGGCAGGCGACGCGTTCACACTTTCGTGAGCGCGAGCTATTTGGCGCCGCCCGCCTCGATGGCGCGATCGCGCGCCGTGATGGCCTTCTCCTTGGCAGCGAGGGCGGCCTGGCGCGCCTCTTCGTAGCGGCCCTGCTCCAGGCTGCGCGTGGCATGGGTCAGGAGTTCCTCGGCCTGATCCAGTGCCGCCGGGGCGTGTTTGCCCGCGTGGACGTCCTGGGCAGCACGGATCGCCTGGCGGGCGTCGCTCATTTCCTGCACGGGCGGCGAGATGGCACAACCGGCGAGGGCGGCAACGACAAGACAGAGGCCGATGAGCCTCGCGGAGATGTGTCGGATGTCTGCTTCCATTCCCAATGTGCTTCGGGCGACATCGCCAGGAGTTGCGGTTCACCCTAACACCCACCCTATGGGCTGTCAAGAATTAGCCTGTAGAATACAGATAGTTACATTACATGGGTTCATCATGAAAGCCACCATTTATCACAACCCGCGCTGCTCGAAATCGCGCGGCGCACTCGAACTTCTGCAACAGCGGGGCGTGGCCGTGGACGTGGTCGAGTACCTGAAGACCACGCCCGACCGCGCCACCCTTTCGGACTTGCTGCGCCGGCTCGGCATCGGCCCGCGCCAGTTGCTGCGTACCGGCGAGGATGAATACAAGTCCCTGGGGCTGGAAAATCCCGCGCTCACCGACGATCAGTTGCTGGACGCGATGATCGCCCACCCGAAGCTCATCGAGCGGCCCATCGTGGTCATCGGCAACAAGGCCGTGATAGGCCGTCCCCCCGAAAAAGTCCTGGACCTGATCTGATGCACGACGTATTGGTGCTTTATTACAGCCGCAGCGGCGCCACGGCGGAGATGGCGCGCCACATCGCCCGCGGCATCCACGAGGTGCCCGGCATGAACGCGCGCATCCGCACGGTGCCGCCGGTGTCCACCACCTGCGAGAGCGTCTCGCCGCAAGTGCCGGCGGAAGGACCGCCCTACGTGGAGCCGCGTGACCTCGAGGAATGCGTCGGTCTGCTCCTCGGCAGTCCGACGCGCTTCGGCAACATGGCCGCGCCGCTGAAGTATTTTCTCGACTCGACGATCGGCCAGTGGCTGGCCGGCAGCCTCGCCGGCAAACCGGCCGGCGTATTCACGTCCACCGGCTCCCTGCACGGCGGCCAGGAGACCACGCTGCTTTCCATGATGCTGCCGCTGCTGCACCACGGCATGCTGCTGGTGGGCATCCCCTACAGCGAATCCACGCTGCTCAGCACGCAGAGCGGCGGCACGCCCTACGGCGCAAGTCACGTTGCAGGTCCGGCCGACGATCGCCCGTTGAGCGAAGACGAAATCCGGTTGTGCCGCGCCCAGGGCCGGCGCGTGGCGGAGATCGCGCGGCGCCTGGCAGAGAACCCACGATGACATCCGCGCGCTGGCACGCACTGACCCTCGCGGGTTATTTCGGTCTGTTCATCCTGCTCATGGCCTGGATCGCGTGGATCGCACCGCCCGCAACGGTGCCGCGCTCCATCGCCCTTTTGTTCGCAGTCGGGCCCTTGCTGTTTCCGTTGCGCGGACTGCT
Organism: Thiohalomonadaceae bacterium; assembly: GCA_050179875.1. Classification (GTDB taxonomy): domain Bacteria; phylum Pseudomonadota; class Gammaproteobacteria; order Thiohalomonadales; family Thiohalomonadaceae; genus JALOAT01. Next base: position 9,955 of record JBFXES010000055.1, on the reverse strand, counting down.
GCACGGCCGTCCTTACACGCACGCGTGGAGCAGCTTCCTGGCACTGTTCTACTTCGCCTACGGCACCGCCGAGGCCTTCAGCGGTTCATCCGTGCAACTGCTCGCGGCCGCCGCAGGACTGCTGTCGCTGCTGTGGTTCATCTCCGCCATCCTCTTCGTCCGCACGCGCAGGAAAGAAGAAAAGGATTAACGCGGAGACACAGAGAGCACAGAGGTGCTTGTGCGCTCCCTTCCCTTGTTTTTCTCTGCGATCTCTGTGGCTCTGTGTTGAGTCTTTTTTCAGCCGAGGAGTTCGCGCAGGAAGGGGATGGTGATGCGGCGCTTGGCGACGAGCGAAGCGGCGTCGATGCGATCGAGCAAGGTGAACAGGGAATGCGGGTCGCGGGCGAAGCGCCGCATGAGGTAGGCGGCGACGTCTTCCGACAGTTCCAGTCCGCGCGCCCGCGCCCGTGCGCGCAGTGCGGCGGACTTGCCTTCGTCGTCGAGCGCGTGCACCTGGAACACGGGTCCCCACGACAGGCGTGAGACCAGATCGGGCAGGGTGATGCCGAGGCCCGACGGCGAAGCGGCGCCTGCAGCTATCATGCGCCCGCCGGCGTCGCGCACCCGGTTGTAGAGATGGAACAGCGCCTGTTCCCACTCGGGCTTCCCGGCAATGGCGTCCACGTCGTCCAGGCACACCAGGCCCGCCGCTTCGAGGCCGTCGAATACCTCGGGGTCGGTGGCAACGAGGTCGCGCAGCGGCAGATAGACGGGGCTGTCGCCCGCGTCCGCCGCCGCGTGGCAGGCCGCCTGCAGCAGATGGGACTTGCCCACACCGGCGCTGCCCCACAGGTAAATGAAGGGCTCGTCACTGCCAAGCGCGTGCAGCAGCGCGCCGTTCCCGCCCGCGTGGAAGTTGGCGAAGGTCGCGCTGTCGGGCAGCACAAGCCGCAGGGCCAGCTGGGGAGTGCTCATGGGGGCGGATTACCGTAAAGCGCGCTGGCGAGATATTGCTCGTGGGCATAGCGCAGCATGACCATGGCCACCGCCGCGACCGGCAGGGCGATGAGTATGCCCACGAAGCCGAACAACTGTCCGCCGGCCAGCACCGCGAAGATCACCGCGAGCGGATGCAGGCCGATGCGATCGCCGAGCAGCCACGGGGTGAGCACGAAGCCCTCGAGCAGCTGGCCCACGGTGAACACGGCGAGCACGCCGAGCAGCGGCAGGATCTCGCCGAACTGCATCACGGCCGCGATGCCCGCCGCCACGATGCCCACGGCAAAGCCCAGGTAGGGCACGAAGCTGACCAGGCCCGCGACCAGGCCGATGAGCAAGGCCAGCTCCAGTCCGACCAGGGCGAGTCCCGCGCTGTACACCATGCCGAGGGCCAGCATGACCATGAACTGCCCGCGGAAAAAGGCGCCGAGCACCTGATCGGCGGCGCGGGCCAGTTGCACCGCCACGGGTTCGACACGCCGCGGCACCAGCTCGTGCAAACGCCCCATCAGCAGGTCCCAGTCACGCAGCAGATAGAAGGTGACGACCGGAATCAGCAGCAGATTGCCGACCCAGGCGAGCAGGGCGAGACCGGTGCGCGACACGCCGCCGAGCGCCATGGAGACAAGACCTCCCGCTTCGGACCAGTGCTCGCGCACATAGGCGGCGAGGGTCCCGGTGTCCAGCGCCGGCAGCTCGATACCCAGCCGCGTGGCCAGCCAGGGCAGCACATGCTGTTGCAGGCGCTCCAGATAATCGGGCAGGCGCCGCATGAGCACGGCGACCTGTTCCGCCAGCAGCGGCACCACCACCAGCGCGAGCGCGAACACCGCGAGTGTCAGCACCGAGAACACCAGCACCACTGCCTGGGTGCGGGAGAAATGCCGCTCCAGTCGATCCACCAGCGGGTCCCCCATGTAGGCCAGCGCCGCGCCCACGAGGAAGGGCACCAGCACGGGCGCGAGCAGGTAAATCGCCAGGCCGGTGATGACGACGCCCGCGAGGACGAAGGCCTTGCCTGCTGTGCTCATGGTGTTTTCCTCCGTGATTCGCGCCAGGCGCGCGCGCTCCAGACCACAACGTAATGGGCGCCGCTCAGCACCGTGCTGGCGAACACCGCCGCCACCAGCACGTCCGCAGACCACGCGGGCAGCCAGTCGAGCCCGCGGCTGGCGATGGCCACCACGGCCAGGGCCACCTGCAACAGGGTATTGAGCTTGCTGATGAGGCTGGGCGCCATTTCCAGGTGGCCAAACCAGAGGCGATAGGCCACCGCGCCGGAGACGATGATCACGTCGCGCGCCAGCACCGCGATCACCAGCGCCATGGGCAGGAACCCGAGCAGGCCCAGCCCCAGATAGGCCGTCACCAGCAGCAGTTTGTCGGCAAGGGGATCCAGCACGGCGCCCAGGGTGCTGTGCCAGCCGTAGTGACGGGCCAGCCAGCCATCGATGCCGTCGGAGGTCCCGGCCACTACGAACAGGGAAAGGGCGAGGCCGTACTCCCCGTGCTGCAAGGCCCACGCGAACGGCGCCACGAGGAGGATGCGAATGACGGTGATGAAATTGGGCAGGTCCCGCCGCGTCACTTCAACAGCCGGTATCTGTACTCTGCCGCGGACGGCACGGGCATGGCCTCGGCGTCGGGCACCAGCGTGTCACCCAGTGCGATGGCCTGCACCAGCGCCTGGGTTGCGCCCTGCAACGTGAGCCGGTAGGTCACGCTGTCGGCCTCGACCGTGACCAGTTCCACCCTGGAGACGCCGGAAAGGGCATCCAGGTAATCCATGGCGCGCATGTAGTCTTCCAGGCTCTGCACGCTGCGCACCTGCACGGTCACCTGGGTGGCGCCGCCGGCCGTGTGGCTGTAGCCCTGGGCGATCTCGTCGGTGGCGCGCCCCAGTCCGGCCGCGATCACCTCCTCCAGGCTGCCCGCACTCTCCCAGCGCAGGGCGTTGCCGTCCTGGTACAGCGTGAAACGCGCCCGGTAGTAATCGCCGTCGCGGGCCAGCGCCCCCGACAGGATCGCCTGCGCGTTGTAGCGCGCCGAGGCGCCCTCGATCACGTCGCGGAAGTCGCCCCACACGTCCGACGGCTGGATGCGCCGCAGGTCCTGGAGATCGAGCAGCGGGAAATGCACCGGCAGGCCGCGCCTGTCGGCAAAGGCGGCGACGGTGGAGGCGATGGCGCTCGGGTCGTTGGCGCCCACCAGGCGCCGGCGGCCACGTTCGTCCACCGCCAGCCATAGCAGGGTGGCAGGCCGCACCGCGCCCCACACGGGCAGACGGTGGCTGCGCAGCAGCGCGTTGACCGCCGTGTGGTCGAAGCGCGCCCAGAACGTGAGGCCCGTCTGGCCAGCAACGGGATCGCGGTACAGGAATTGCTGGACGTAACGGTCGGGATTGTCGAGGGCCTCGGCGAGGGGCTGTTCGGAGGCCACTGCGCCGTAACCGCTGACCTTGGCGAGCACCACCTCGAAGCTCGCGCGCAGGGCCAACCGGCGCTCCTCGGCCCCCTGGCCCGCGACGGGGACCTCCGCCTCGTAGAGATTCCGGATCTCGTCCGCAGCGACGGTACGCACGGCGAGCAGGGCCAGGAACAGGGCGGCGACAAGGCGGATGCGGTTCATGCCCGCGCAAGCTATGCGACCGCCCCCGGCAAGTCAAGCGCACGGGCCGCATCCCCGCGAGGCCGCGCGACGCGGTCCTCTGCCCCCGTTTCCCCCCACCTTCTTCGCCTACTCACTCTGACCGGCGTCGCGCCCTTTGTTAGAATGTGCCCCCTTTCTCCCGCTCCCCCCATTTCCGAGGTGAACAAGGTGGCCGACCAGAATCAGGGTGCGCCCGGCAAGGGCCTCAGTTACCGCGACGCCGGCGTGGACATCGACGCAGGCAATGCCCTGGTGCAACGCATCAAACCCCAGGCGGCCCGTACCCGCCGTCCCGGCATTCTGGGCGGCATCGGCGGCTTCGGCGCCCTGTTCGAGGTGCCCCTGGACCGCTACCGTGAACCCGTGCTGGTTTCCGGCACCGACGGCGTGGGCACCAAGCTGCGGCTCGCCATGGACATGAAGAGGCACGACACCATCGGCATCGACCTGGTGGCCATGTGCGTCAACGACCTGGTGGTGCAGGGTGCCGAGCCGTTGTTCTTCCTCGACTACTACGCCACCGGCCACCTGGACGTGGACGCCGCCGCGGACGTCATCAAGGGCATCGCCGACGGCTGCGTGCAGGCGGGCTGCGCCCTGGTGGGCGGTGAAACCGCGGAAATGCCCGGCATGTACCATGGCGAGGACTACGACCTGGCCGGCTTCTGCGTGGGCGTGGTGGAGAAGAGCCGGATCATCGACGGCAGCGCGATCAAACCCGGCGACGTCCTCATCGGCCTCGCTTCCTCCGGCCCCCATTCCAATGGCTACTCGCTGGTGCGCAAGGTGATCGCCACCTGCGGCGCGCGCCTCGACCAGCCCTTCGAGGGTCGCACCCTGGGCGAGGTGCTGCTGGAGCCCACCCGCATCTACGTGAAGCCGCTGCTCGAACTCATGCAGGCGGTTGACGTACACGCCCTGGCCCACATCACCGGCGGTGGCCTGCTGGAAAACGTGCCGCGCGTGCTGCCGGAGAACTGCCGCGCCGTGTTCGATACCAAGGCCTGGACCCGTCCGGCGGTGTTCCAGTGGCTGCAGCAGCAGGGCAACATCGACGACCTGGAGATGTACCGCACCTTCAACTGCGGCATCGGCATGGTGGTATGCGTGGCCGAGGCCGACAAGGAGCGCGCCCTGGAAAAACTGCGCGCGGCCGGCGAAACCGCCATGGTCATCGGCCACGTGGATACGGTGGCCGCCGGCGCAGAGCAGGTGGCCTTCCAGTGAGTTCCGACGCGGCCGCCGGCAGCCGCCTGCCCATCGTCGTCCTGGTCTCCGGCAGCGGCAGCAACCTGCAGGCCATTATCGATGCCGCCGCGCACGACCTGCCCGTGGAGGTGCGCGCGGTCGTCAGCAACCGCGCGGACTGCCTCGCCCTGGAACGCGCGCGGCGCGCCGGCATACCTGCCGTGTTCGTGGATCCCAAGGCCCATGCGCACCGCACCGCCTACGACGCGGCCCTGGCCGAGGTCATCGACGGCTTCAGCCCGGGGCTGGTGGTGCTCGCCGGCTTCATGCGCATCCTGGGCGATGATTTCGTGCGGCATTACCAGGGCCGCATCATCAACATCCATCCCTCGCTGCTGCCCAAGTATCGCGGACTGGATACCCACGCGCGCTGCCTGGCGGCCGGCGACCGGGAGCACGGCGCCACGGTCCACTTCGTGATTCCGGAGCTGGACGCCGGCCCCATCATCCTGCAGGCGCGCGTGCCCGTGCTGCCGGACGACACGCCCGAAAGCCTCGCCGCGCGCGTACTCGAGCAGGAACATCAGATCTATCCCCGCGCCATCCGCTGGTTCGCCGAGGGCCGTCTCGCGCTGCGCGACGGCGTTGCACACCTGGATGAGGAGCCTCTGACCACGGCATGAGATTCCGCCCCTGTCTTCTCGTCGCGCTGCTGTGCGCCCCTGTTGCGGCGCTTGCGCAGGACGCCAGCGGAGAAAGGGACAGTCTCCTCGCGCTGCTCGAAGAGCAGACCGCGCTCGCCACCAAGACCCGCCTCAACGCCGACTACGTGCCCGGCATCCTGTCCGTGCTGCACGGGCGCGATCTGGAGCTGCGCGGCGTGCGCACCGTGTGGGAGGCCCTCGCGCTGGTGCCGGGCATCGAGCGCGCCATGGAACCGAACGGCCGGCGCAAGCTCCTGGTGCGCGGCGTAGGCAACATCTGGGGCTCCGGCAACGTGAAGCTGCTGCTCAACGACGTGGCCATGAACACCGCCGAGCGCGGCATCGCCGAACCCCTGTTCAACATCCCCATCGAACAGGTGGACCGCATCGAGGTGGTGCGCGGGCCCGGCTCGGCGGTGCATGGCGAGTTCGCCTATCTGGGCGTCATCAACGTGATCACGCACAGCGATGCGCCGCGCGTGTTCGCTTTCGGCGGCTCGAACGCGACCGCGGGCGGAGGCGCCGTTGCCACCTGGAGCGAAGGCGATGCGCGCGTCTCGGCCAGCCTGTCCGGCTGGCGCACGGATGGGTCGAAGGTGCGGGCCGGCCCCGATCAACTCCATGCGTTCGGCCTTCCCGACCAATCCCACGCCCCCGGTTACTCCAACGAGGCGCTGGAATCGGGTACGGGCGTGCTGAATCTCGGTTACCGCGGATTCTCGCTGCTGCTGCAATGGAATGAAGACGGCCTCGGAGATCACTTTGGCGTAAACAACTTCCTGCCGCCCGAGGACAAGCACGTCGTGGAGCGCAACCGCCATCGTACCGTCGAAGCGCGCCATCGCGCCTCGCCAGGCCCGGCGCTCGAAGCCGACACCTTCCTGGGCTGGCAGGAGGTCTCGCTGACGACCGACATGCTGTATGTGGGCCCCGACGCCAGTCCGGGCGGTTCGGAGATATTCCAGAAGTCCCGGTATACCGAGCAGAGGGTTTACGCCGGCGCCGATCTCACCTGGCAGGCCCATCCGCAGCACACATGGCTGCTGGGCATCCAATTCAGCGGCATCGACGTAAAGGACAGCCAGCGCCGCTTCAACATGGACGAGAATGGCATCGCCACTGACGAATTCGTCGAACTGGAAGGCGTGGTGAAGGTGGAGCGCGGCACCCATCGCCGCATCAGCAGCCTGAGCCTGCAAGACGAGTATCGCACCACGGATGCGCTCACCATTACGGCGGGCGCACGCTACGACGACTACAGCGACACCGGTGCGAGACTGTCGCCGCGGCTGGCCGGTGTCTGGCGGCTGGGTGATCGCCACATCGTCAAGGCACAGTATGCCG
>JBFXES010000055.1:0-2989 GCA_050179875.1 Thiohalomonadaceae bacterium | reverse complement strand
GATGCGCTCACCATTACGGCGGGCGCACGCTACGACGACTACAGCGACACCGGTGCGAGACTGTCGCCGCGGCTGGCCGGTGTCTGGCGGCTGGGTGATCGCCACATCGTCAAGGCACAGTATGCCGAGGCCTTCAGGCCCCAGACCCTGTACGAACTCGCGGGCGAGGAATTTTCCGATTTCGGCTCACTCGATCCTGCCACGGTGCGTACCCATGAACTGGCGTACATCCACAAGGGCGTGCACTGGGACAACCGTCTCACCGGATTCCTTTCCCGGCTGGATGACATGATCGTCTTCATCGAAAACGATGAGGGCCTGGGTTATGCGAACCTGGATGCAACGGTCTGGGGCATGGAGTGGGAGTACCGCTACGAGGTCAGCCCCCGCCTGTCGCTGGACGGCAACGTCACCTTCCTGGAGGCCCGGGAGGAACACACGGATCGACACCTGCCCGGAGCGCCCCACTGGCTGGCCAACGCCGGCGCCACCTACCGGTTCCCCGCGCATGTCACGTGGGGTGCGCAGCTGCGTTATGTGGGCGCGCAGGAGAGAGAGCGCGGCGACCCGCGCAGCCGGCTCGACGGCTACAGCACGCTCGATCTCACCGCGACCGTCGATTTTCCCGCCGTGCCCGGGCTTGCCTGGTCTGCCGGGGTGAAGAACGTGTTCGACAGTGACGTTCGCTACCCCGCCCCGTTCCCGGGCATGCACAGCTACGTCGACGACTACCCGCGTGCGGGACGCGAGTGGTGGACCCGTATCAGCTACGACTTCTGAGAGCCACGGCGTGCCAGGGAGCGGACGGACATTCAGACAGGGCCTGCGCACAGCACTGCTGCTGGCACTGCTGTGCCTGGGCCCCGCCGTTGCCGACGAGCAGTCGGAGCGCCGCATCCTGGTGGGCCTCAAGCTCTTTCCGGCCGTGCTCGCGGCCGATCGCGACATCGCCCTCAAGGCGGCGCCCGACGGGCGCCTCCATCTGCTCGTGGTGTATCTGGAAGACCCTGAAGTGGCGAGGCGCGCCGCCGAGCGACTGCGCGAGGCCGGCCCCATCCGCGACATCCCGGTGGTGGTGCAGACCATCCGTTACAGCGCGCTCGCCACCCTCGAGCACAGCCCGGCCGCCTTGTTTCTGGTCGAGTGGTCACCGGAATCCATTCCCGCCACCGTCGCCTTCGCCAACACCCATGGCCGCATCGTCTTCTCGCCTTTCCGCGGCGATGTTTCCCTGGGCGCCCACGCCGGCGTGTTCGTGGGCGACCGCATTCTGCCGCTCATCAACCCCACGGCGCTGAGCCAGGCGGGGATCCAGCTCAAACCCTTTTTCCTCGAGGTCGCACGTACCCGTGAGTGAGCTTCGCGCCCCGGTCAGCGGCAATCTCCAGCGGCGGCTTGCGCTGTTGTTCCTCTTGCTGGCCGCCGCCCTCATGGCCCTGGGCAGCCTGTACTGGCTGCAGGTGCTCGAACCGCGCCTGGAGGCGGATGCGCGCGCCAATGCCGGCGCCATCGCCCAGTCCCACGCCCGCAACCTGGCGCACGCCCTGCTCACCGCGAGCGCGCAGGGACGCCCGCAATTGTTGCAGGACGCGATGGACGAAATCCTGGTGCTGACCGAGCCGAACACCGGATCGCCGTTCGTCATCGGCCTCAAGGTGCTGGTGGATTACGAGGCCGTACCTGCACCGCCCGGCTCGCTGGATCTGGAACAGGGCCACGCCTGCGAGCAGTGTTTCCACAGCGAGGTGCCGCTCTATTCGCAATCGCCGCACGAATTGCTGGGCGTGGCGGTGTTCAGGTCCTCCAGCCTCTTCCTCGAGCAGCTCAAACGCGACGTGCGCGAGCGCCTGCTGGTCGGCTCGGTGGTGGCGCTGGCGCTGCTGCTGCTCGCCTGGTGGGCCGTCGCCGGATTGTTCCGCCGCGTCAAGTCCAGCGAGGAGGCCGCTTCCGCCGCCATGCGCGTGAAGAGCGCCTTCCTCGCCACCATGAGCCACGAGATCCGCACACCCATGAACGGCGTGCTCGGCATGGTACACCTGCTGCGCGACACGCCCATGTCGCCGCAGCAGCGTGAGTACGTGGACGCCATCGCCCACTCCGGCGAGGCGCTGCTCACCATCCTCGACGACGTGCTCGATCTCTCCAAGATCGAAGCGGGCAAACTCACGCTCGACCAGCAGCCCATGGAGTTGCCGCGCTTGCTCAGGGACATCGTGCTGCTGAACTCCGCGGTGGCGCAGGCCAAGGGACTGGCGCTCACCCTGACCATGGACCCACGCATCCCGCAGTGGGTACAGGGCGATCCGGTGCGCCTGCGCCAGGTGCTGCAGAACCTCGTAGGCAATGCGGTCAAATTCACCGAGGAAGGCTTCGTCGAGATTGCCGTGGACCTGCTGCGCGAGGCCTCCGGCGCCGAGCCTGCCCATCTGATGTTCGCGGTGCGGGATACGGGCATCGGTATTTCCATCGAGGATCAAAAGCGGCTGTTCGAGGATTTCTCCCAGGCCGATTCCAGCATCAGCCGCAAGTTCGGCGGCACGGGCTTGGGACTCGCCATCTGCAAGCGCCTGGTGTCGGCCATGGGCGGACGCATCGGCGTGGAGAGCGAGCGCGGGGTGGGCAGCAGTTTCTTCTTCACCCTCGCACTCCATCCCGTGCAGGCGCCATGCGATGCCCGCGGCGAAGGGGCGCAAGTCGCAACATCCGCCACGGCGCGGCCGCTGCGGGTGCTGGTGGCCGAAGACGGCAGCATCAATCGCCGCGTCGCACGCGCATTGCTGGAGAAACAGGGGCACGTCGTCATCGAAGCCGAAAACGGCCGCGAGGCCATCGAGCGCCTCCTTGCCGAAGAAGTGGACGTGGTCCTCATGGACGTGCAGATGCCGGAAGTGGACGGCCTCGAAGCGACGCGGCGCATCCGGCAGCTCGACGACCGCGCCAAGGCAACGGTGCCCATCGTCGCCTGTACCGCCAACGCCATGCCCGAAGA
>JBFXES010000054.1:0-16462 GCA_050179875.1 Thiohalomonadaceae bacterium | reverse complement strand
GTTTTCGCAAGATCACCTGGTTCGTGGATCGTCCCGACAACATGACCGTGTTCAGCACGCGCATCGAGGCCGACAGGGCGCGCTATCCCGTGCTGCTGTCCAACGGCAATCGGGTGGCGCAGGGCGAGCTGGACCACGGACGCCACTACGCCGAATGGCACGACCCCTTTCCCAAGCCCTCGTACCTGTTCGCGCTGGTGGCCGGCGATCTCGCCTGCATCGAAGACCGCTTCACGACCATGTCGGGCCGCGACGTGGCGCTGCGCCTGTACGTGCAGCACGGCAACGAGGACAAGGCGGGCCATGCCATGGCCTCGCTGAAGAAGGCCATGCGCTGGGACGAAGAGGTTTACGGCCGCGAATACGACCTCGACGTGTACATGATCGTGGCGGTGGACGACTTCAACATGGGCGCCATGGAGAACAAGGGGCTCAACGTGTTCAACTCGCGCTACGTGCTGGCGCGGCCCGAGACCGCCACCGACGCGGATTTCATGGCCATCGAAGGCGTCATCGCCCATGAATACTTCCACAACTGGTCCGGCAATCGCGTCACCTGCCGCGACTGGTTCCAGCTTTCCCTGAAGGAGGGCTTCACCGTATTCCGTGACCAGCAGTTCAGCGAGGACATGACCTCCGGCCCGGTGGCGCGCATCAACGAGGTGGGCGTGCTGCGCAGCCAGCAGTTCCGCGAGGACGCGGGCCCCATGGCCCACCCGGTGCGCCCGCCGTCCTACCAGGAGATAAACAACTTCTACACCCTTACGGTGTACAACAAGGGTGCCGAGGTGGTGCGCATGCTGCGCACGCTGCTGGGACCCGAAGCCTTTCGCCGCGGCACCGACCTGTATTTCGCGCGACACGATGGCCAGGCCGTGACCACCGACGATTTCGTCAAGGCGATGGAAGACGCGAGCGGCATGGACCTCACCCGGTTCCGCCGCTGGTACGACCAGGCCGGCACGCCCGAGGTGAAGGCACACGGCGACTACGATGCTGCGGCACGCCGCTATACGCTGCATTTCTCGCAGGCGACCCCCGCCACGCTGGGACAGCCCGAGAAGCTGCCCTTCCACATCCCCGTGGCCATGGCCCTGCTCGGTCCCGACGGCCGCGAGTTGCCGCTGCGGCTGGTGGAAGAAACCGCGCCCGCGGGCACGTCACGCGTGCTCGCGCTCACCGAGGCGGAGCAGCAGTTCGTGTTCGAGGACGTGGACGCCACACCCGTGCCTTCACTGCTGCGCGGATTCTCCGCCCCGGTGCGCCTCGCGTTCCCTTACAGCGACGGCGATCTCGCCTTCCTCATGGCGCACGACAGCGACCCGTTCAACCGCTGGGACGCCGGCCAGCGCCTCGCCCTGGGCGTGATCCTGCGCAGCCTGGACGCGCGCCGCGAAGGCGCCGCGCCTGCGCTCGACGAAGGCCTTTCCGCAGCCTTCGTCGCGACCTTGCGCCATCCGACCCTGGACAAGTCCCTCATCGCCCAGGCGCTCACCCTGCCCGACGAGGATTACGTGGCAGGCTTCCTGGATACGATCGATCCGGAGGCGGTCCATGCCGCGCGCAGCGGGCTCAAGCACGCACTGGCACGCGCGCACCGTGATGCCTTGCTCGCGGTGTACGAAGAGAACACCGACCGCGGCCCCTACACCCTGGACATGGCCGCGGTGGCGCGCCGGCGCCTGCGCAACCTGTGCCTCGCCTATCTGCTGCAAACCGGAGAAACCGCCCTGCGCGCCCTGGCGCTAACGCAATACCAAGGCGCCGGCAACATGACCGATGCCCTGGCCGCGCTCACCGCGCTCGTGCACACGGAAGGCCCGGAGCATGCCGAGGTGCTGGTGGATTTCTATCGCCGCTGGCGACACGACCCGCTGGTGCTGGACAAGTGGTTCACCTTGCAGGCCACCTCACCGCTGCCCGGTACTTTGGAGCGGGTGCGCGAGCTGACGGCGCACCCGGATTTCAATCTGCGCAATCCCAATCGTGTGCGCGCGCTCATCGGCGCCTTCTGCCAGCGCAACCCTGCGCGCTTCCATGATGCACGCGGCGAGGGCTATGCCCTGCTCGCGGAGCACGTGCTGGCGCTCGACGAATTGAATCCGCAGATCGCCGCGCTCCTGGCGAGCCCGTTCACCCAGTGGCGACGTTTCGACGCGAACCGCCAGGCACTCATGCGCGCCCAGCTCGAACGCCTGCTGGCCAAGCCGGGCCTTTCCCGCGACGTCTACGAGATCGCCAGCAAGAGTCTTGCCTAGCAGTTCGGTGCCCGGTGCGTTTCCCGGGGCGGCTCATTCCATCTCGGGTGTGTAGAAACACACCCGGTTTTTGCCCAGCTCCTTCGCCACGTACATGGCGAGATCGGCGCGATGGATCAGGTTGTCGGAATCGAGACCGTCCTGCGGATACTGGCTCACGCCGATGCTGGTGCTGATGCGTACCGTCTCGCCGTCAGGAAACGTGAACGGCTGGGAGATGGCATGGATCACCTTGTCCGCCACCGCGGAAATGCCGCTGCGATCCTCCACGTCGGGCAGGACGATGGCGAACTCGTCGCCACCGAGGCGCGCTACGGTGTCGCTGGCGCGCAGTTGCTCCGTCAGCCGCATTGCCACTTTCCCGAGCAAGGTGTCGCCGGCCGCATGGCCGAAGCGATCGTTCACGTACTTGAACCCGTCCAGATCCAGGAACATCACGGCCAGTGACCGCCGGTTGCGCCGCGCACGCGCCAGCGCCTGCTTGAAGCGGTCCTGGAACAGCACGCGATTGGGCAGCTCCGTGAGCGGATCGTAGTGGGCGAGGTGGTAGAGCCGCTCTTCGTTTTCCTTCTCCGAGGTGATGTCGCTGAAGATGCCCACGTAATGGGTGAGTTCGTTGCGCTCGTTGCGCACGCTGCTGATGGACAGCCACTCAAGGTAAACGTCGCCGTTCTTGCGCCGGTTCCAGATCTCCCCCTGCCAATGCCCCGTGTGATTCAGGGCATTCCACATCTGGGCGTAGAACTCCTTGTCCTGGCGCCCGGAATACAGCAGATGCGGCGTCTGGCCGATGGCCTCCTCGGCGGAATACCCGGTCACTTCCGAGAAGGCGCGGTTCACGTTCAGGATGACCGTGTCAGGCGTGGTGATGACCACACCCTCCTTGGCGTTCTCGAACACCTTGGCCATGAGTCGCGAGGCCAGCCCGATGTTCTGGCGAATGGCCTGACGCACGACGCGCACCAGATTGCGCAGCTCGGCGTTGGCGCTGACGAAGCTGTCGTACTCCTCGCCCGATATGGCCTGGCCCGCCGCGTGACGCAGGAGCAGACCGCGCGCCAGCGCGTGCAGCCGGTCGTGCGCGGTGTCAATGGCGGCGAACTCGGGCACCTCGTGCAGGGGGCAATCATCGAGGCCGTGATACCAGCGGCCGAACTGGCACATCAGGTGCGGTGTTGCCGCCAGGTCGTGCGGATGCGGTGCGCAACCTGTCACCAGTGACTTGTTCACGCGTGCAAGCCATTGCGAGTGCAAGTCGATGGCCTGCTCCAGCTCGATCGCGTATTGATCGAGCTCGCCGCTCGTCAGCCTTTCGAGTATGGCTACCGTCATGAGGTCACCACCTTCGCCCGCGTCTTTTCCGCCGGTCCGTCCGCGTGCAGAAGTTCCAGGAAGCGGTCGGCCGGCAGGGCGGGACTGTAGAGATAGCCCTGGTAGGCGTGACAGCCGGTCCTGCGCACCAGCTCCAATTGCTCGCGGGTCTCGACGCCCTCGGCAATCACTTCCATGCGCAGGCTATGACCGAGTGCCGCAATGGTTTCCACGATGGCGGTGTGGTCGGGCTGCTCCAGCGCATCCTTGATGAACGAGCGATCGATCTTGAGGATGTCGATGGGAAAGCGCTTGAGGTAGCTGAGGCTGGAGTACCCCGTGCCGAAATCGTCGATGGCGATGACCATGCCGCGGTCCTTGAACTGCTGCAGGATGCTGATGGTGTGCTCGGGTTGTTCCATCACCAACGTTTCGGTGAGTTCGAACTCGAGGAGCGACGGCGGGATGCCCGTCTGCTGCACGACTCTGTCGACGCGCGCCAGCAGGTCAGGCTGACTGAGTTGACGCGCGGACAGGTTCACCGAAACGCGGAGCGGGAAGCCAGCGTCGGCCCAGGCGCGGGTCTGCGCGCAGGCGCGCGCGAGCACCCATTCGCCCAACGGCACGATGAGACCGGTATCCTCGGCCACGGGAATGAATTCAGACGGCGGGACGAGACCGCGCTCGGGATGCCGCCAACGCACCAGCGCTTCCATGCCGCATACGCGTCCGTCAGCGACGTTCACCCGCGGCTGATAGTGCACCTCGAACTCCTCACGCTCCAGGGCGCGCTTGAGGCTGGCCTGCAGGGTGACATGGGCGAGGGCACGGGCATTCATGTCGGCGGTGTAGAACTGGATGCCGTTGCGCCCTTTCTCCTTGGCGCGATACATGGCCGTATCGGCATTTTTCAGCAAATCGACGCCGCTGCTCCCGTCGTTCGGATACACCGCCACGCCGATGCTGGTGGTGACGGACAGTTCGTGGCCCTCCACGACGAACGGCCGCTCGAAAGAGGCGGCGACGTGACGCGCCACACCCTCGATGTCGTCCAGCCTGCGCATTCCCGTGGCGAGGATCACGAATTCATCCCCGCCGAAACGCGAGAGCGTGTCGGTGTGTCGCATGATGCCGCTGATACGCCGCGCCACGGCACGCAGCAATTGATCGCCGACGTTGTGGCCCAGGGTGTCGTTGACGAACTTGAAGCGATCCAGGTCCAGGTACATGACCGAAACGTGTTCGCCGGCGCGTCGCGCATGCGCAAGCGCCCGGTCGAGACGGTCGTTGAAAAGCAGCCGGTTGGGTAAGTCGGTGAGCGCATCATGGAATGCCTGGTGGCGGATGCGCTCTTCCTTTTCGTGAAGTTCGGTGACATCGCTGAACACCGAGACGTAATTCTGCGGATTGCCATGCTCGTCCCGAAACATGGTGATGGTGATCTGCTGCAAGTAGGCCTCACCGTTCTTGCGGCGATTCCAGAGCTGGCCGCGCCAGTTGCCCTTGGACAACAGTGTCGCCCACATGTCTGCATAGAATTCCGGCGGCTGGTGGTGCGACTTGAGGATGCGGGGATTACGGCCCACCGCTTCCTCCGGTGAATAGCCGGTAATCGCGGTGAACGCGGGATTCACCATCAGAATGTCACCGGCGGCATTGGTGACGAATACCCCTTCCACCGTGGTCTGGAACACGATGTCCGACAGCTCGAGCCGCCGATTGGAAGCGGCCAGCTCGGCGGTGCGCGCCGCCACCAGTTCCTCCAGGCGCTCGCGATGGGCCTCCAGCTCCCGCTCCGCGGCCATGCGGTCGGTAATGTCGTGGTGGATGGCGTAGATGACGTTCCGTCCCCCACTGTTCAGCGATTGCAACTGCACGTGCACATCACGCAACTCGCCATCTTTGGTGATATTGCGCGTGACGAATTGGGTGTAACCGTCGAGGCGCAGCTTCTCCACCTGTGCGTAAGCGCCCTCCGAGCCGATGGAAGGATCGAAATCCAGCACAGCGAGCCCGATGAACTCGTTCCGGCTGTAGCCCAGTTGCTGGTGGGCCACTGCATTGCAATCGAGCACCCGCAGCGTACCCGGATCGATGATGGCGATGCCGAAGGGCGAGAGCTCGAACAGGGTGCGGTAATGCTGTTCCTTGGTCTCGATGGCGGTGATGAGCGGAGAGGTGAAGCGGCGGAAGAACAGCACGGCCGCCAGCGCAAGCAGCAGAACGGCGCCAGAGGCCAGCTTCGCCGCATTCAGGAAGGGCGCGCGGATTTCGGCGAGGTCCGTTTTCACCACCAGGCCCACGCCGAGGTCGGAAATGCCATGGAAGGCTGCAACGACCGAGGCGCCGCGATAATCCTCCGCAACCATCCGGCCGGATTCCCCTCGCAGGGCGCGCAGCATCGGAGCGTCGTTCACGCGGGCGGAGTCAACCGCAGGTCCGCCCAGGAGATAGCGGATGCCATCGCCTTCCCGGCGGGCGATGAGGATTTCACCGGTGCGCCCCAGACTGCCGTGCACATACTCCGCATCGGCCAACTGCGCGGCCACGGCTTGCAGCGAAGCGGTCTCCGCTTGTGCGGCCACCAGCGTTTGGAACAGTTCGCTCAGGCTCTGGCCTGCCTCCGACAGGCGCTCTCCCTGGAGCTCGACGGAATGACGGTATGAGGCAAACAAGGCGAGGGATGCCGCCGTGACGGCAACCACCACGATGAGCACCGTGCTGGCGAGGAGGATTCTTCGGTGTTGTACGGAATGATTCACGCGGTGCTGTCGGGAAACCAGGCCCACGTCCATGTAGGACCAAGCCCCTGTAACAGAGTCTCTGTCCTGACAAGCCATTATAGGCACTCGGACCGGTTCCCGGCGCGGGGGCACCCCTGACTGCTTCACACACTGGACGCGACCGAGCTCGCAGAAGGCCCATCCGAGCCGGTTACTCCGCCGGCGAACCGGTACGGCGGTCCCTTCGGGTAGCGAGGGGCGGGACCGGGTTGATCTGACCGGGACCACGACAGCACAATCGGCCTACTGCTCCGAGCCGGGTCCCGCCATGGAACGTATGGACCGCATCAATCCTCTTCACCATCCGCTGCGGTGGGGGAGACCCGTCCGCCTAACGGATGTGATCGAGACGCAGGGCGTGCCTCGCACCGCCGTGGTTCACGATCCGGAATACCTGGGCACCCGCATGGACGCGCCCATTCGCCGCAGTGCCACAAATCGGTGGTCAGGAATTGCTCATGGCTGCCCAATGACGGAGAACAGAACGGGGCATGATGGCATGCACCGACCGTCTCGAGCCTACGAGAAACCCGGTTTCACCATTGATATCTCGGCACGTGCCAGCGAGCCCTAGACAAGCTGAATTCGGAGGCACATGGACGGTCACGATATCGGGAGCAGTTACCCAACTCCGGGCCAGAGGTGGAGCATTTCGGTATCATCCGCAGGAGCACGAGCAGAATCGATGCCGTGGGGCAAATGGGTATCCGAAGAAAATTTTCACACCCTGGCCGACCATTGCCTGGACGTTGCGATCACTTTTCGCCGCATGCTGGGGTTGCCTTTACTGGCCCGGCTCGGTGGGTTAACCGAGGGACAGAAGGACCGCCTCGCTGTCATCGCTTTCTTGCACGATTTCGGGAAGTGCAACCGCGGCTTCCAGGCCAAGGCTGACCCTCGAATCCGTGACACCGCCGGCCATGTGCGAGAAGCCGTGGTTGTCTTACAGAGCGAGGCGCTGCGCGAACGCTGGCCACATGATTGGACCGCATTGATCGACGATCTCTGCGGCTGGTTCACAACGGGAGGAGAGGGCGCGGCAGCCATGCTGCTTGCCGCAGTTTCACACCATGGACAGCCGATCCGTTGGGAAGAACCGGGCCTGCACCTCCTGGAAAAATATTGGTTACCTGGCGATGACTACGATCCCCTACATGCACTAGGCACACTGGCACGAGCCGCTCGTGAGGCTTTTCCTGCGGCGTTTGACACCGACGTGCCTTCCATCGACGCCACCGGCAGCTTGCAACAACGCTTTGCGGGCCTGCTGATGCTTGCGGACTGGATCGCTTCGGATACGGGCTTTTTCCCCTACCGCGCCGCACCGGACGAGGACCGAGAGAGACTGGCAGGCGAGCAGGCTGATCGTGCATTGACAGCCATCGGATTGATTGCACCGCCCACGCGCATCCATCTGAACCTGTCCACCGACGAGGGCTTCCGTGCTGCCTTCGCTTTGCCGGAACCGGCCAAGCCGTCTCCACTCCAGACGCTGCTTGCACGGGCTCTGCCTGTCGACGAGTCGTCGAGGTTGGTCCTCATCGAATCCGAAACGGGTTCCGGTAAGACAGAAGCCGCCTTAGCATGGTTTCTGCGTCTCTATGGGGAAGGCCGTGTAGATGGGCTCTACTTTGCCCTTCCCACGCGGGTGGCCGCCCGCGAGCTGTACGGGCGCGTACTTACGACCGTCGAACACGCCTTTGCTCCCGAGGCTATCCCCCGACCCGTACTGCTCGCCGCGCCCGGCTACGTGCGGGTTGACGGCCAACCTGTCCTCGCGGATCCCGATGGTACGCTCTGGGATGACGACGAAACCGCACGTTGCCGCGAACGCCTGTGGGCCGCCGAACGTCCCAAGCGCTTTCTTGCCGCGCCTATTGCGGTGGGGACCATTGATCAGGCGTTGCTTTCCGTACTCAAGACGAAGCACAGCTTGCTGCGCTCGGTGTGCCTGGATCGGCACCTGCTCGTGGTCGATGAGGTCCATGCCTCAGATACCTACATGCGCGAGGTTCTACGCGCCTTGCTGGCCGGACACCTGCGGCGTGGGGGATGGGCGCTGATGCTGTCGGCCACACTGGGCGAGGCGGCGGCCAGCACCTTCTTCGGTCGCGAGCGGCGCCCACTGATCGAAGCCAGCCGCCGGCCTTATCCGTCGCTCACCACGCGCGGTCAGGAATATGCGGTGCCCGCAGGTCGGGCCTCGCGCCGGATAAGTATCGAACTTAGCCACACCCTCTCGGATGACGAAGCGCTGCTCCGCCTTCTTGCCGAAGCGTTGCGCTCTGGCGCGCGCGTGCTCGTCGTCTGCAACACCGTAGGTCGCGCCAATACACTGCTGCGGGCAATCGAAGCCCATCTGGCCACGCATGCTCCACAGCTCCTGGACGCGCTCTTCACGCTGCAGGGAGTGCGCTGTCCCCATCACGGACGTTTTGCCCGCGCGGATCGCGAGTTGCTTGACGCGCAGGTCTCCGAGCGTCTTGGCAAGGGAACGGCCGATGGTCCCTTGCTACTCATCGGCACACAAACGCTTGAGCAGAGTCTGGACATCGATGCTGACTGGCTGGTGACCGACCTCGCACCCATGGATGTGCTGCTCCAGCGGCTTGGGCGACTGCACCGCCACTCCCGTACCCGACGGCCTGTTCCTTTCGATCTGCCCCGCGCGCTCGTACGTGTCCCGGACAAGCCTTTGCATGAGTGGCTGGCCCACGACGGAACACTGTGCGGACTTGCTGGTCTGGGAACGGTTTATGCCGACGGCCGCGTATTGGCCTGTACGTTGGCCAGTCTCGTGAGAGATCCGAGCGTGCTCATCCCGGAACAGAACCGGCAGCGCATCGAAGACACCACCCATCCGGATGCGTGGGATGCGCTGACCGAACCCTGGAAAGCGCATGCGCTCTACATGGAAGGAAAGTTCCTGGAGGAACTGCGGCAGGCTTTGCGTAATGTGCAAGCGGACGAGCCCTTTGGCGAGCTTCACTACGGCAATGTGGATGACGGCAAGGTGATGACTCGCCTGGGCGATCCCACCTATGACATTCCCCTCGACCACCCCCATCGGTCGTCATTCGGCGTGGAAATCGACCGCATACCCGTCCCCGTCCGCTTCCTGAAGGGTACCCCCGCGCCGGAGCGGTTGACGGTGGAGTCCATCCAGGAGGGCCTGCGTTTCGTCATCGGCCCGCATGCATTCCGCTACACACGTTTTGGATTGGAGAAAGACGATGCATGACTTGCTGACTGAACCGCTGATCGGCGTGCGCATGGGCGAGGTCAATTGCCGCTTGAACCTGCCCGAGCTGTTGGCTCAGCTCTGTGCCGGTAACGTGGATGGCTACACCGGCGTGCGCGCGCACCAGGCCGATCCTTGGCATGTGTTCCTCGTGCAGATTGCGGCCGGCATTCTTGCCCGCCAGCCCCGCGATGTACCACCGCCCGATGAGGCATTCTGGCGCGACGGCCTGCTCATGCTGGCGGACGGAAACGCGCACGCATGGCACTTGGTGGTGGAGGACGTCACGCAGCCGGCGTTCCTGCAGCATCCGTGGAAAGCTTGGACTGAAGACGCCAAGGATTTTGGCGTCACGACCAGGCGCCGCCAGACCATCACCGACCCCAAGGCGCGCACACCGGACGAATTGGACGTGCTCGTCACTGCCAAGAACCATGACGTCAAGGCAAGGCGTTTCTGCGAGGACGAAACGGAGGCGTGGCTGTATGCGTTGCTGGTGTATCAGACAACCAGCGGATTCCTGGGCGCGGGAAACTATGGAATCGTCCGGATGAACGGTGGTTTTGGTAGCCGACCGATAATCACCTGGGTATCTGAATTGCACCCGTCTCGCCGCTTCCTCGAGGAACTGGCAATCGTTCGAACCATTCGCAGCGACACCATCGAATCCTACGGGTACAACCCCAGTGGCCGCGTCCTCACCTGGCTGGAATCCTGGGACCGTGGTACGCACCAGTACAGTCTGAAGGACCTCGACCCGTACTTCGTCGAGGCGTGTCGTCCGGTGCGGTTGTGGCCGGAGGCCGGAGGCGGACTCCAGGCGCTCGGTGCCACCACCAAGGCGCGGCAGATTGGGCCCAAGAGCCTGGAAAGCGGAGATGTCGGCGACCCCTGGATCCCCATGAACACGGATAACAAGAAAGGACACGCCGCTCTGACCGTTTCCGGCGAGGGTTTCAGCCCCAGATTGGTTACCCGACTGCTGTTCGAGGATGGCTTCGAACGCACTGCTCTGCAAAAGCCGCGGTCTGGTGATACACACGGCTGGTTCATCGCCAGCGTCCTGGTCCGTGGCCAAGGCAAGACGGAAGGTTTTCATCGCCTGGAGCTTCCCATTCCTTCCAAGGCGAAAATGACCCTCGGGCGGCCGAAAGGCGACCCCGCTCGTCAGCTCGCGGCCGAGTGCGCACAGGCGCTGTTGAGTGACGCGAAGGAAGCCGCAAACGCATTGCGTACCGCGCTTACCGTCCTCGCCGAAGGCGGCCCCGAACAGACCAATTTCGAGCGTGAAGCCGTCAAGCGATGGGTTGGTGCAGTGATGCTCGATTTTGAGCGCCGTTGGCCCCCACAATACTACCTGATGCTATGGCGTGCCTGCGAGGACCCCAAGGAGAAGGTGATCGCGGACTGGCATGCCTGGCTCATCGAAGTCGTGCAAGGCATCCTGGATGAAGCGGAAGCCGGGTTGCCCGTGCCCAGCAATCGCCACTGGCGTGCGCTTACGCAGGCACGCGCGGCGCTCATCGGAGTGCTGCGCAAGAAGCACCTTTGGCCGGAAACGAAAACTGTCGAGGAGGAACCCGCATGAGCGCCTTTGCAACGCAAGGTAGCGAACAGGAATCGGCAAAAAAGGGCCTGCCGGAAATCGTTGGCCGCATAGCCTGGGCGCTCGAGCAACCGCACTACCCCAACGGTGACCGTGCGGCACTCAAGCGCTGGTCCCCGGCGCAGGCCCTGCCGCTTGCCTATTACAGGCTTTGGCTCCAGCACCTGCGCCAGGATCCTCCCCCTGATGAACAGGCCCAAACCTGGATGGCCATCGCCTGGGGATTGGCATTCGCCGGTCACAATGGTCATGAGCCCAAGCGACCGCTCGGGCAGGCTCTGGCGGAAGCGGGCTTCATCGAAGCGCGCCTGGAGCGCCTGCTTTCCGCCCCGGAAGAACTGCGTATTGAGTTGTACCAGTCCGCTGTGCGCTTTCTCGTCGCCAAGGGCATGGCTTGTAACTACACGGACTGGGCCGCCTGGCTGCTCACCGAGGATGCGGAAAAACGCGACGCGTTGAACCGGCGTATCGCGAGCCAGTACTACCGTCACCTCGCGGCCTGAACAACGGGAACAGATATTGACCAAGGAGAATGAACAATGTTTCTTCAGATCCATACCCTGACCAGTTATCCCGCCAGCCTCTTGAACCGCGACGATGCTGGACTGGCCAAGCGCATCCCCTTCGGCAATGCCACACGACTTCGTGTTTCATCGCAATGCTTGAAGCGGCACTGGCGCGACACCCTCGTCGAGCAGCTTCCCGAACTGCCCGACGGACAACGTACGCGTTCTTTCTTCACCCGCACCGTATTGCCGAAAGCCATCGAAGCGGGCATACCCGAACCCATTGCAAGAAGCCTCCTGGAACCACTGGCCAAGGCCGTAGTTGAAGGCGGAGTCAAGGAAGGAGGCGATCTGAGCCAGCCTGTGTTGTTCGGGTTACCCGAGGCAAACTACTTTGTGGAAGTACTAAAGACGGCAAGCCAATCGGACGACCCGGTGAAGGCGCTGTCAGAGCGGCTCAAGTCGAAGGAGGAAAAGGACAACCTCAAGGCCATGCGCAAGTCTGCGCTGGGCATGCAGGGGCTGACTGCCAGCCTGTTCGGCCGCATGGTGACTTCCGACCTGCTCGCACGCGTTGATGCGCCGGTCCACGTTGCTCATGCCTTCACCGTGCATGCGGCGCACACGGAAATGGACTACTTCACCGTCGTCGACGACCTCAGTCGCGACGACGAAACCGGAGCCGCACACGCCAATCAGACGGAGCTCGGTGCGGGCGTGTTCTACGGCTATGTAGTCGTCGATGTGCCGCTGCTCGTTTCGAATCTCACCGGCTGCGAGCGTAAGGATTGGCGCACGCAGGATGCGTCCGTTGCGCGACGAGTGCTGGAGAAACTCATCGACGCCATTATGCGCCAAAGCCCCGGCGCCAAGCTTGGGAGTACGGCCCCCTATGCCCATGCGGATTTCATGCTGATGGAGAGCGGTACTACGCAGCCGCGCGCGCTCGCCAACGCTTTCCTGGAGGCTGTGCCTCTCAAGGAGGTGAAGGACGACCTGAGAAAGATCGCCGTGCGTCGCCTCGCGGATTACCTTGCAAAGCTCGACGGAATGTACGGCGGCGCGGGAGCGGACAGCCGCCGGCTGGCCACCGTGTTCGGGCAAGTGGATGGCCTGCCGCTCCCGCAGACGGTACCTTCCGCGGTGAACGATACACTCGCTGCCATCTTCGCTACGCGGTGAGGAGCAGGCCATGGACTGCCTTATTCTGCGTTTCGATGCCCCACTGATGAGTTTCGGGGCGGTGGTCGTCGATCAATTCAATCCTACTTGGCGCTTTCCTGGTACTTCGATGCTTGCGGGGATGCTGGGCAACGCCATGGGCTGGGAGCACCGCGACAGTGTCGCCCTGCAGGCGCTGCAAGAGCGCCTGCGTTTTGCCGCACGGTGGGATGCCGAGCCTGAGCCGCTCATGGACTATCAAACCGTTGACCTGGGGCAGGACAGCCTCATGGATACAGGCTGGACCACGCACGGTCGCAAGGAGGGACGTGGCAAGGGCGAGGCTACGAGCGGGACCCATATCCGATACCGGGACTATTGGGCCAACGGCGTGCTGACAATGGCGCTCGCACTCGAGGGTGATGGTGAGCCCGCGCTGGGTACGCTCGAATCCGCACTGCGTGCCCCGGCCCGTCCGTTGTTCATCGGGCGCAAACCCTGCTTGCCGGCCTCGCCCATCCTCATTGGCCGCCGGACCGCCCAGGGCGTGAGGGCGGCGCTTTCCGCCGAGCCTCTCGCCGCAGTGGCCCCGCGGAGCACGCCCCGCCGGATTCCCGCGCTATGGCCGCTGGATGAAGGTGCAGATGGGCAGCAAGAGGAGCGCTACGACCTGCGCGATTGGAACAACAACATCCATCGCGGCAGCCGCCGTTATGCACAAGGCTTCCTGGAGGTGAACGCATGAGTGCCTTGCATCTTGTGCGCCTGCCCTTGAATCTTCCCGGCCTGTTGCGGTTTGCTGCCGCGCGCGGCGTGACCCATGGTGATGACGGTCTCGGCTACAGCCTGCACCTGTGGCTGACGGCGCTTTTCGGCGAACAGGCGCCAAAACCATTTCGTTACTTCGACCGCAACAACGAAGTGCTTGGGTATGCACGACTCGATCATCGGGACTTGCTTGACCACGCGCGCGCCTTCGCACCGCCGGAGGCCTGGGCGGCATTGCATGCCGATGATGTCGCCAGTAAACCCATGCCCACTAACTGGCAGGTCGGGCGACGTTTGCGTGTGGAAGTGCTGGCCTGCCCGGTCGAGCGTCACGGCCAGGAGGAAAAAGACGCTTTCCTGCGCGCGCTCGAACGCCAGGGCGATGCCGCGCCTGCGCGCGGCGAGGTCTATCGTGCATGGTTCGTGCGACGCTGGTATGACGCGCTCGATTTTGAACATGTCGAATTGCGTGGGATGCGTTCGCGGCAAACCATGGTGCGGCGTGCTCGCAACGGTAGCGTCCGTCTGCTGACAGTGGAACGGCCACTGGCCCTGTTTGCCGCACAAGCGAGTATTTCGAACCCGCAGCGCTTTGCCGAACTGCTGGCGCGGGGCATTGGCCGGCATCGTGCGTTCGGATTCGGAATGGTCTTGCTGGCGCCACCGTCATGAGCCCCGAGCCTGGATTGCTGCACGGCCGGCTTGGATTGGCCGCCTCGCGCATCCCGCATGCCGACCGACACGGCCTGCTGTGGCTGGAGTACGGCAAACTCTCGGTCGAAGACGGGACGCTTCGTTTCCTGGCCGCCAAGAGTGAGAGCCTGGACGCTGGGGACTATGCAATTCCCTATCAGGCGGTGTCCATGATCCTGCTTGGCCCAGGAACCAGCCTGACGCAAGACGTACTGCGGCTGTGCGCCCGGCACGGCGTACTGCTCGCGGCTGTGGGCGAGGGCGGCGTCAAGAGTTATACCGCGCCACCCATGGGGCAGGGGCATTCCGACATCGCTCGCCGGCATGCGGAATATTGGGCCGTCCCAAGCGCCGTCTGGATACCGCGCGGCGTTTGTACGCCTGGCGCTTCGGCCGTGTACTGCCACACCGCGATATCGAAACCTTGCGCGGCATCGAGGGTGCGCGGGTGAAGGAAGCCTACAAGCTCGTTGCTCAACGTTTCGGGATTGAATGGCATGGACGGCGCTACGACCGAAATAATCCGAACGCAGCCGACCTGCCCAACCAGGCGATCAACCATGCCGCGACCTTCGTCGAAGCCGCTGCCGACATCGCCGTAGCTGCGGTCGGCGCTTTGCCACCCCTGGGTTTCATCCATGAGGATTCGAGCAACGCCTTCACGCTCGATGTCGCGGACCTCTGGCGTGTCGACCTGACCTTGCCGCTCGCATTCGGTGCGGTGCAAGCCTTTCGTGAACAAAAAGCGGACAGTCTCGAGCGCGAAGTACGCCGACGCGCAGCCAAACTCTTTCGCCAGGAAAAGCTGATTCCAAAGATGATCGAACGTATCAGGGCGCTCTTCGATGTCGATGACCGTGGTCGTAACCCGTAACGTGTCCGCACGTGTGCGTGGTTTTCTCGCTTCCACGATGCTGGAAATCGCCGCCGGCGTATATAGCGCACCACGCATCTCGCCGGCCGTACGTGACCGTGTCTGGCGCGTTCTCGAAGATTGGTTTCCCAACGAGGGAGACGCCTCCATCGTGATGCTGTGGCAGGAACGGGAAATGCCAGGAGGCCAGGCAGTGCGCACTCTCGGTACTCCACCCATCAACTTGGTCGATGTCGATGGACTGCTGCTTGCGCGCCGTAAGCCAGCGGACGCATAGGGGTTCCCTCAATAGGTTCTTTAACAATTCGGTTTTGATTGGTTAGCCAATGGGTTAGGATGCAGGGGTTTCCCCGCGCACGCGGGGATCGACCCGCACATGGTTAGATCCTCCTCTCTTCGTCTTCGGTTTCCCCGCGCACGCGGGGATCGACCTCGGATGATCGTGGCCGTATCTTCATCCATGACGGTTTCCCCGCGCACGCGGGGATCGACCTCTTCGGAGAGCTTCCAATCCTTTACCGTGAACGGTTTCCCCGCGCACGCGGGGATCGACCTGGACCGCGCGCAGAGCGAAAAGGAGTTCAGGAGGTTTCCCCGCGCACGCGGGGATCGACCCGGCCCTGACACCATCGCGCGGCCATAGACCACGGTTTCCCCGCGCACGCGGGGATCGACCCGTGGCGTTCGTGAAATTGGCCGGCGTGGCGTCGGTTTCCCCGCGCACGCGGGGATCGACCCACGGCGCTTGCTCCATCGCGCCAGCGGCAAACGGTTTCCCCGCGCACGCGGGGATCGACCCCACGGTCAGCGGGTTGGCATCGCCCGCCTTCGGGTTTCCCCGCGCACGCGGGGATCGACCCTCCGAGATACGAGGGCTACGCCTTCGTTCTGTGGTTTCCCCGCGCACGCGGGGATCGACCCTGGCGGCGTGGTGCTCTGCCGCAGACGCACAAGGTTTCCCCGCGCACGCGGGGATCGACCTCCACTCCAGTTTTTTCAGGGCGCCCAGGTCACGGTTTCCCCGCGCACGCGGGGATCGACCCGAATCCAAGTATGCGCTGCTTTTTGGCGTGGTGGTTTCCCCGCGCACGCGGGGATCGACCTGGGATTTCTGAGCCACGAAGATAAGCGAGAGCGGTTTCCCCGCGCACGCGGGGATCGACCCCGAAGTTCCATGCCCCAAGGTGCGCCGTTTGCGGTTTCCCCGCGCACGCGGGGAGCGACCGCATGCGCTGGCCGAACCCCTCGGGCCGGTTTGGGT
>JBFXES010000053.1:0-16641 GCA_050179875.1 Thiohalomonadaceae bacterium | reverse complement strand
GAAGATGTCACGTAGCTTCGCAACGTGACCTACAGCGGCCGGGATGTCGTAGGTCACGTTGGCGCGCAGCGGCTACGTGACGGACGCGGTATGAAGATGTCACGTAGCTTCGCAACGTGACCTACAGCGGCCGGGATGTCGTAGGTCACGTTGGCGCGCAGCGGCTACGTGACGGACGCGGTATGAAGATGTCACGTAGCTTCGCAACGTGACCTACAGGACTGCAAGAACTTGAACAACGAACCACAGCCATGACCGAATCGCTCACCTACATCGTCCAACCCGGTGGCCAGCTGAACGGGCGCATCCGCGTGCCGGGCGACAAATCCATTTCGCACCGTTCCATCATGCTCGGTTCCATCGCGGAGGGGACGACGGAGATCACGGGCTTCCTGGACGGCGAAGACAACCTCGCCACGCTGAATGCCTTCCGCGCCATGGGCGTGCAGATCGAAGGCCCGACCGACGGCCGCGTGGTGGTGCACGGCGTGGGTTTGCATGGCCTGCGCAAACCGGAAAAGCCGCTCTACCTGGGGAATTCCGGCACCTCCATGCGCCTGCTCACGGGCCTGCTGGCGGGCCAGGACTTCGACGTGGAGATGACCGGCGACCCCTCGCTTTCCAAGCGCCCCATGCGCCGCGTCACCGTGCCTCTCGCCCAGATGGGCGCCCAGGTGGAAACCACCGACAACGGCACGCCGCCCCTGAAGGTGAAAGGCGGCTGCAAACTCAAGAGCATCGACTACACCATGCCCGTGGCCAGCGCCCAGGTGAAGTCCTGTTTGCTGCTCGCCGGCCTGTATGCGGAAGGACGCACCTGCATCACAGAGCCGGCGCCCACCCGCGACCACACCGAGCGCATGCTCGCCGGCTTCGGCTATCCCGTGTACCGCAACGGCGGCACGGTCTGCATCGAGCCTGGCGGCACGCTGCGTGGTACGCGTATCGATGTGCCGGCGGACATCTCCTCGGCGGCATTCTTCATGGTCGGCGCCAGCATCGCACCAGGCTCCGACGTGGTGCTCGAACACGTGGGCATCAACCCGACGCGCGTAGGCATCGTCAACATCCTGCGCCTCATGGGCGCCGACATCACCTTGCTGAACGAGCGTGAGGTGGGCGGCGAGCCGGTGGCCGACATCCGCGTGCGCGCCGCCCAACTCAAAGGCATCCGCATCCCCGAAGACCAGGTGCCCCTCGCCATCGACGAGTTCCCGGCCATTTTCATCGCCGCCGCCTGTGCCGAAGGGGAGACGGTGCTCACGGGGGCCGAAGAGCTGCGCGTCAAGGAAAGCGATCGCATCCAGGTCATGGCCGACGGGCTCACCGCCCTCGGCATCGAGGCCCGCCCCACGGCGGACGGCATCGTGATCCGCGGCGGCGCCATGACCGGCGGCGAGGTGCACAGCCACAGTGACCACCGCATCGCCATGTCCTTTACCATGGCTGCCCTGCGTGCGTCCGGACCCATCACGATACGGGACTGCGCCAACGTGACCACGTCCTTCCCGGGTTTTGTCGACCTGGCACGACAGGCCGGAATCCAATTGGCGGTGCAGGCGTAGGAGCCCACATCGGGGGCGCACAGGTACCAGCGAAAACGGATCAGAGAAAACCAATGACGGTTGAACATCAGGGACACGGGTACATGCAACAGAGCGATGAAATCGATCTGGCTGCGCTTTGGCAAACCATCAAACGCCGGAAGTGGACTGCCCTTGGCACCATGGGTGTAATCCTGGCACTGGCGGTCGCCTATCTTGTCGTCACCAAGCCGGTCTATGAGTCCGAGGCCGCTATCTATCTGGGCGAGTTCAACGAAGTGCTGCTGGAGCAGCCGGCGCCGCTCGTTACACGTTTCAATGCCCGCTTGGGAAAAGAAGCGAAGGCGCGCACGGATGCCATCACCTGGATCGAAAAGATCGCGCCCGACAGAAGCGACAAGCGACTCATCAAACTCACGGTGCGGGCACCCTCGCCATCCGAGGCGCAGTCTCTGGCCAGAGCCATCACGGATGAAATCACCTCCGAACACAAGGAACGCTTCGATCAACTCGCGCGTGGTGTTCGCGAAGAACTCGCCCAACTGGAACAACTGATGAAAACCGGCAGGGGAGCACTCGAGGAGGCCAGCAGCGCGCGGGTTGCCGATTCTGTCCAGCGCCTGAACCTGTGGGCGGCGATGATGTATTCCTCGGGTGAGTTGGCCAACATCCAGTCCCGTATAGGCGAACTCAGGGACATGCTTGAAGGTTCCAAGACCAGCTTGACCCGTGTGCTCGAACAGCCCACCTTGGCGAAAAAACCTGCCAGTCCGAAGGTGCCGCTCATCCTGGCGCTCGCACTGGTCGGCGGTGCCGTATTGGGTTTGATGGTGGTTTTCCTGTCCGAGGCAGTACGTTCGCGCTCGACGGCATGAAGACTCGTCACCATGTGAGCTTCTGTAGGCGAAGGTGTTTTCACCCGTAGGAGCCCACATGGTGGGCGAATGGGTGGCATGAAGATTCGCCTACGATGTGGGCTCCTGCAGGGGGCATGCCCGACGGGCGAGGTGCGGCACGGTCGCTTTCCGCGGTTAGAAGAACGCCGCTCCCCGGCGGGGTGGCTACGCAATGGGTTCACGAATATGCAGGACATCCCCGTCATCACCGTTGACGGCCCCAGCGGGGTCGGCAAGGGCACCATCAGCCAGTTGCTGGCGGAGCGCCTGGGTTGGCATTTCCTGGACAGCGGCGCGCTTTACCGCCTGGTCGGCCTTGCCGCCCGCCGTCGGGGCCTGTCCCTGGAGGAGCCGGACGCGGAAGCCCTGGGGGCGCTGGCCCGCGGGCTGCAGGCCGAGTTCCAGGTCCGTGCCGGCGCCACGCCGCTGATTTTCCTGGATGGTCAGGATGTTACGGACGCCATCCGCACCGAGGAGGCCGGCGGGGACGCCTCCCGCGTGGCCGCTATACTCCAGGTGCGGCAGGCCCTGCTCCAGCGCCAGCGTGATTATCGTCAGTCTCCCGGCCTGGTCGCGGACGGCCGCGACATGGGCACCACGGTGTTTCCCGATGCCCCTGTGAAGGTGTTTCTTACCGCCAGCGCCCAGGCGCGGGCGGAGAGGCGGTATAAGCAGTTGAAGGAAAAGGGCTTGGATGTTAACGTAACGACCCTTTTGAGCGAGATCGCCGCCCGCGACGAACGGGACCGGAGCCGCAGCGCTTCGCCCCTGCGTCCGGCGGACGACGCCCAGGTGATCGACACCTCGGATCTGACCATCCAGGAGGTGTTCGATCGTGTCATGGCGTTGGTCCGAACGCGCTTGCCCGAAAGTGTCTAACTATTTGTTGGAACGGGCTTTTGCCTTTTTCGACGAAGGTGTCCGGCCTCGGCCGGGCGGGTGTCCACATCAGACCCGGATGAAGGGGCTGCGCCCCGACGTTCGGCTTTTACCTACTTGGTTACGCAGCGATGAGCGAAAGCTTTGCAGAACTTTTTGAAAAGAGCCTGAATACCGTTCAGATGCGCCCTGGCGCCATCGTGAGGGGTACCGTCCTCGAAGTCGGTCCCGAAGTGGTGGTGGTCAATGCGGGTCTGAAGTCCGAAGGCGTCATCCCCCTCGAGCAGTTCCGGAACGAGAACGGCGAGATCGAAGTCAAGGTTGGCGACGAGATCGACGTGGCGCTCGAGTCCCTTGAAGACGGCTTCGGCGCAACACGCCTGTCGCGCGAAAAAGCCAAGCGGGCAGAAGCCTGGACGCGTCTGGAGCGTGCTCAGGCCGCCAGCGAGACGGTCATCGGCCGTATCGTGGACAAGGTCAAGGGCGGTTTCACCGTCGACCTGAACAACATCCGCGCCTTCCTCCCCGGTTCCCTGGTGGACGTGCGCCCCGTGCGCGATCCCTCCTACCTGGAAGGCAAAGACCTCGAATTCAAGGTCATCAAGCTCGACCGCAAGCGCAACAACGTGGTGGTTTCCCGCCGCGCTGTCGTGGAGCAGGAGAGCAGTGGTGAGCGCGAAGCCCTTCTTGAGAACCTGCAGGAAGGCCAGCAGGTCAAGGGTATCGTCAAGAACCTCACCGACTACGGCGCCTTCGTGGACCTGGGCGGCATCGACGGCCTGCTGCACATCACCGACATGGCGTGGAAGCGCGTCAAGCACCCCTCCGAGGTGGTGAACGTCGGCGACGAAATCGAAGTGAAGGTGCTCAAGTTCGACCGCGAGCGTCAGCGTGTTTCCCTGGGCCTCAAGCAGCTGGGTGAGGATCCGTGGGAAGACATCACCCGCCGTTACCCGGTGGGCACGCGTCTGTTCGGCAAGGTCACCAACCTCACCGACTACGGCTGCTTCGTGGAAATCGAAGAGGGTGTGGAAGGCCTGGTGCACGTCTCCGAGATGGATTGGACCAACAAGAACATCCATCCCTCCAAGGTCGTGCAGGTGGGTGACGAGGTCGAGGTCATGGTGCTCGACATCGACGCAGAGCGTCGCCGCATCTCCCTGGGCATCAAGCAGACCCAGTCCAACCCGTGGGAAGTGTTCGCCGCCACCCACAACAAGGGCGACAAGGTCTCCGGCAAGATCAAGTCCATCACCGACTTCGGCATCTTCATCGGTCTCGAAGGCGGCATCGACGGTCTCGTGCACCTGTCCGACATCTCCTGGAACGAGCCCGGCGAGGAAGCCGTGCACAAGTACAAGAAGGGCGACGAACTGGAAGCCGTGGTGCTGGCCATCGATCCCGAGCGCGAGCGCATCTCGCTGGGTATCAAGCAGCTGGAGAAGGATCCCGTGTCCGCCTATGCCGCCGAGCACCGCAAGGGTGCGGTGGTGAAGGGCACGGTCAAGGAAGTGGACGCCAAGGGCGCCCAGATCGAGCTCGAGGACGGCATGGAGGGTTACCTCCGCGCCTCCGAGATCTCCCGCGACCGCGTGGAAGACGCCCGCACCGTGCTGAAGGTGGGCGATGTCATCGAAGCCAAGTTCATCGGCATCGACCGCAAGAACCGCATCGTCAACCTGTCCATCAAGGCCAAGGACAGCGACGAGGAAGCGGAAGCCATGCAGGACTACCAGCGCTCTGCGCCGGCCGGTACCACCCTCGGCGATCTGCTGAAGGAAAAGCTGGAAAACAAGTAAGGCATTGCCGACTTGGGGAGGCCCTTCGGGGCCTCCCGTTTCAATTGGGGAGTGATCAATGACCAAATCGGAGCTGATCGAAATCCTCGCCCAGAGACAGGGCCCGCAACTGGCGCACCGGGACGTGGAACTGGCGGTCAAGACCATGCTTGAACACATGGCGGCCACCCTGGCGAACGGAGAACGCATCGAAATCCGCGGCTTTGGCAGTTTCTGTCTCCACTACCGTCCGCCCCGCATGGGCCGCAATCCCAAGACCGGTGAAGCGGTCGCGCTGCCGCCCAAGAACGTGCCTCACTTCAAGCCCGGCAAGGAATTGCGCGAGCGCGTGAACCTCAGCGTTCAGCAGGCGCCCGAAGCCGCGACTCCCGAAGCATCGGTTTCCTGAACCGTTTTTCCGCGGTAGCGGGGTGCCGCGCAAGGATAAGCAGAAACCCAGATGAAACGCCTTCTCGCTCTCGTCGTTCTGCTGTTCGTCGTTGCGCTCGGGCTCAGCTTCGCGGCGGTAAACACCGAGTCCGTCACGGTTCATTTCTATGTCGGCGATTTGAACGCGCCGCTGTCCCTCGTCATCGTCATCGCCCTCGCCTTCGGCGCGCTGCTGGGCATCCTGGCATCGCTGGGCGTGGTGCTTTCCACCCGTTTCGAAGCCTCGTCGTTGCGCAAGCGCGTGAACCTGTGCGAACGCGAGCTGAAAAACCTGAGGGAGCTCCCCTTCAAGGACCAGTGACATGGGGCTCGAGCTCCTGTTCCTGCTGCTGCCCTTTGCCGCCCTGTCCGGTTGGTGGATAGGCAGGAACGGGCGGACGACCCAAGGGCTCAAGGCATCGCGTGAGCTGTCGCAGGGCTATCTGCAGGGTCTCAATTACCTCATCAGCGAACAGCCGGACAAGGCCATCGAGGTCTTCGTGCGCATGCTGGACGTTGACAGCGACACCATCGAAACCCACTTCGCGCTGGGCAGCCTGTTCCGGCGCCGCGGCGAAGTGGACCGCGCCATCCGCATCCACCAGAACCTCATCGCCAGGCCCGCGCTTTCAGTAAGCCAGCGCAATCATGCGCTCTATGAACTCGGGCGTGATTACTTCGCCGCCGGCCTGCTGGATCGGGCCGAAAACCTGTTCGTTGAACTGGCCAACGACCCGGAGTTCAGGGGCCGTGCGCTCGTTCAGCTCCAGGCCATTTATCAGCAGGAGAAGGAGTGGGACAAGGCCATCGAGGTTGCCGACCGCCTCGGTTATGTGGACAGCGGATCGCTCGGTCCCACCATCGCCCACTACCACTGCGAGCTGGCCGAGAAGGCGATGCAGAACGGCGAGCGCGAGCGTGCGACCCGTCTGGTCAAAAGGGCGCTGTCGGTGGATCGTCATTGCGTGCGCGCCAGCCTGCTCGAGGCCGAACTGGAACTGGGCCGCGATCAGGCCAAGGCGGCCCTGAAGGCGTTGGCGCGCATCGAACACCAGGATCCCGAATTCATTTCCGAATCCCTCGATTTGCTGCAGCGGGCCTATCAGCGTGCGGGCAAGCCGGCCCAGTTCATCGCGCATCTGGAACACCTGTTCGATGCCTTCCCCAGCACGTCCGTCGCCCTGGCCTACACCGAGAGCGTGCGCGCGCGGGAAGGCGCGCAGGCGGCCGCGGCCATGCTCACCGAGCAACTGCGCGCCCACCCTTCCCTGTGGGGGCTGCTGCAACTCATCGGCATGAAACTGGAAGACCCGCGGCCCGAGTCGCGTGACGACATCCTGCTGGTCCAGGAACTGCTCACGAAGTACCTCGAAAGCAAACCGCGCTACCGCTGCAAGTCCTGCGGCTTCGTGACCAAGGCCCTGCACTGGCAATGCCCCGGCTGCAAGCAGTGGAACACCGTCAAACCCATCCAGGGTTTCGAGGGAGAGTGATCCGCGGGTCACGTCGCGGAGCCACGTGACATGTTGAGGCCGCGTTGCACGGTAGGAGCCCACACCGTGGGCGAATGCCTTTCCAACCGCCGTGGTTTCCCAAACCCCTGCATTCGCCCACAATGTCGGCTCCTGCGGGAGCGGAGGTCACATTGCGAAGCGACGTGACATGCTTCGGGCCGCGTTGTTACGCAGGCGCCGGCGCGCCAATGTGACCTACGAAAAAAATGCCTGAATCAACCGAACCCAACTACACATAAAGAATCGCCACGAGAACACCCATGAGCATCATCGTCGCCCTTGATTACGCCAACCCTGCCGATGCACTCGCCCTGGTCGAACGCCTCGAACCCGGCCGCTGCAAGCTCAAGGTGGGCAAGGAACTCTTCACGCGCGGCGGGCCCGCGCTGGTCGAGAAACTCGTCGCGCGCGGCTATGACGTATTCCTGGATCTCAAGTTCCACGACATCCCCAACACCGTCGCCGGCGCCTGCGCGGCGGCCGCCGATCTGGGCGTGTGGATGGTCAACGTGCACGCCCTCGGCGGGCGACGTATGATGGAGGCGGCCCGTGAGGCCATCGAAAAATCCGCCCACAAGCCCCTGCTCATCGGCGTGACCATCCTCACCAGCATGGGCGAAGACGACATCCACCAGGTCGGCCTCGCGGGCAGCCCCGCCGACAACGTGCTGCGTCTTGCCGCGCTGGCGGAGCAGAGCGGCCTGGATGGGGTGGTCTGCTCGCCCCGGGAAATCGAACCCCTGCGGCGGACCATCGGCGCCGACTTTCAACTCGTCACTCCCGGCATCCGCCCCCAATGGGCCGCCGCGGGCGATCAGAAGCGGGTGCTCACGCCGGCTGAAGCGGTCGCCGCCGGCGCCAGCCATCTGGTCATTGGCCGCCCCATCACCGGCGCCCCGTCCCCCCTCGAAGCGCTCACCCGCATCGAATCCGAAATCGCGTCCCCGTAGGAGCCCACACCGTGGGCGAACTGGCGGCATGAAGAAGATTCGCCACGGTGTGGGCTCTTACACGGCAAGGCATGTCCATGCCGTAGGAGCCCACATCGTGGGCGAACTGGCGGCATGAAGAAGATTCGCCACGGTGTGGGCTCTTACACGGCAAGGCATATCCATGCCGTAGGAGCCCACACCGTGGGCGAACTGGCGGCATGAAGAAGATTCGCCACGGTGTGGGCTCTTACACGGCAAGGCATATCCATGCCGTAGGAGCCCACATCGTGGGCGAACTGGCGGCATGAAAGAATCACCCGCAATGTGAGCCCCTACGGGAACGTGTACGACCCGCAAACAACACAAGAACCACTTCGCCAAACACTCACCACGCCAGGAATACACATCCAGGAATTTCCACCGAACGAGCACCGGCGCACTTTTCCGATAAGAACTTGCTAATTCACTTAACCGTCCCAAACCAGGAATAAAAGCCGCCTCGCCACTTCCGGTTACGCCCGGGTTTTCACCCCAAAACTTCAGAAAAGTCCTACAAACGAGGCTCACACCCAATGCTAGAATGGCCGTTCAAAATTTCCCAAAAACGGTCGCATGGACAAACGCACATACCAGCTTGTGCACCATGGTGGAGCAACGGGTGTTACGGGCTCCTGTCATGAACTGCGATTGTCTGACGGATCCGGATGGCTGGTGGATTGCGGGCTTTTCCAGGGCAACGAGACCGGCAACGGGAATGCAGCGAGTCCCGAAATCGACTTCCCTGTCGATCACATCAAGGCTGTCATCATCACCCACGTGCACCTCGATCACGTCGGCCGCCTCCCATACCTGCTCGCAGCCGGATTTGACGGCCCCATCTACTGCAGCGAGCCATCGGCCATACTGCTTCCCCTCGTGCTCGAAGATGCACTGGAAGTGGGCGCAACGCGCGACAAGGCGCTGATCCGCCGGGTGCTCGAACGTATCCGCGCGCAACTCGTCCCGATTCCCTACGGCCGATGGCAAGCCCTTTCCGGCACCGTCCAGCCGGTGAAACTGCGCCTCAAGCGCGCGGGCCACATCCTCGGCTCGGCCTACGTTCAATTCCGGCTGGGCGAGGGGAGCGCCGCCCAGACCATCACGTTCTCCGGCGACCTCGGCGCACCCTGGACGCCGCTGCTGCCGGCCCCCGAGCCCTGCTGGGGGACCGACGTGCTGGTGCTCGAAAGCACTTATGGTGACCGCTTGCACCAAGGTCGTCGACATCGCCGCCTTGCCCTGAAGTCCGCCATTGAGCGGGCTCTGGCGAACGGCGGGACGGTGCTTATCCCGGCCTTCAGCATCGGCCGCACCCAGGAATTGCTCTACGAACTCGAAGACATCATCCACAAGTCCACTGCCGCACAGGTCGTTGCCCGGGGTGGAGTCATTGCAGAGGACAGGAATTCGGGGACCAGGAATCCCGAATCAGAACCGCAGTCGGTTTCAGCGATCCAAGATCCCTGGCCGAACATCGAAATCATCCTCGACTCCCCACTGGCGAGCCGCTTCACCGCGGCCTATCGTCAATTACAGCCCTATTGGGACCGCGAAGCGCGGCGCCGCACCCGTGCCGGCCGCCACCCGTTAGATTTTGACCAGTTGACTACGGTGAATAGTCACGAAGATCACCTGCGCACGGTAGAATACCTGTCAAAAACGAAACGCCCTGCGGTGGTTATTGCCGCGGGCGGCATGTGCGCAGGCGGCCGCATCGTCAACTACCTGAAGGCGATGCTCGGCGATCCCAGGCATGACGTGATCTTCGTGGGCTACCAGGCCGAGGGTACCCCCGGCCGCGATATCCAGAAGTACGGGCCGAGGGGAGGCTGGGTCGAACTGGACGGCCAGCGCATCGACATTCGCGCCGCGGTTCAGACCGTTTCCGGCTATTCTGCCCATGCGGATCAGCAGGATCTGATCCGCTTCGTGCAGCGTATGCGCAAGAAGCCCTCACTCGTACGCCTGGTTCATGGTGACCAGCAGGCGAGGGCGGCGCTGGCCGAAGCGCTCAGCCGCACAATCGGCAGTGAAATCAGGTTGGTTGCGTGATGTCGTGGTGGAACCGGGCCTTTTCGCGTCGCGTAAGGATTCGCGAGGCAAGCCTTCGAAAAGCAGTCGTTATTGTGCGGTTTCTCAAGAAGGCTGTTGGAAACGCCCATCCTTGCGAGTGAGGATGGTGTAAGAAGGTTCTCATGCCGGCTTTTCTGGGCGAGAAGGGACAACAAGCTGCTAAGGAACCTCTGCAAAAGTCCGGTTGGGACGTTCACGACCAAACGGCGTTGGCGTGTTTTCAATCACTTGCGAGGCTCCTATCCGCGGATGGCTCACTTTTGCAGAGGTTCCCTAATGCAAAATTGCATGACCAGGACAGTATTCGTAACAGGTGGCGCCGGCTTCATCGGCTCTGCTGTCGTTCGCCATCTGATTGGCGAGACGGATTGGCGCGTAGTCAACATCGACAAGCTCACGTATGCCGGCAATCTGGGTTCGCTGCCAAGCGTACTCGAGCATCCGCGCCATGTATTCGCACAAGTGGACATCTGCGATACGAGGGAAATCGCACGACTGTTCCACGACTACCAGCCTTCGGCAGTGATGCACCTCGCCGCGGAATCCCACGTGGATCGCTCCATCGATGGCCCCGCAGCGTTCATCGAAACCAATATCGTCGGCACTTACACCCTGCTCGAGGCGGCCCGCAGCTACTGGTGCGGACTGCCGGAAGCCGCAAGACAGGTCTTCCGTTTTCACCACGTTTCCACTGACGAGGTGTACGGTTCCCTTGGCGATGAAGGCTTGTTCACGGAAGAGACACCCTACGCACCCAACTCACCGTACTCCGCGAGCAAGGCCTCTTCCGATCATCTGGTCCGAGCCTGGCACCACACCTATGGTCTGCCGGTGGTCACCACCAACTGCTCCAACAACTACGGCCCGTTCCAGTTCCCCGAGAAGCTCATCCCGCTGGTGATTCTGAACGCACTCAAAGGCAAGCCCCTGCCCATCTACGGCAAGGGCGACAATGTGCGCGACTGGCTGTATGTGGACGATCATGCCCAGGCTCTGCGCCTGGTGATGGAGCAGGGTAAGGTAGGCGAAACCTACAACATCGGCGGTCATAACGAACGCACCAACCTCGAAGTGGTGCAAGCCATCTGTGCGCTGCTCGATGAGCTGGTTCCCGAGTCGGCGCACAAGCCGCACGCGCAACTCATCACCTATGTCAAAGACCGTCCCGGGCATGACAAGCGTTACGCCATCGATGCAAGCAAGATCGAACGGGACCTGGGCTGGAGACCGCAGGAAACTTTCGAAAGCGGCCTACGCAAGACGGTGCAATGGTATTTGGCGAACCAAAAATGGGTGCAGAACGTCACCAGCGGCGCCTACCGCGAGTGGGTGAGCAGGCAATATGGCACCTGACATTCTGCTGCTGGGCGCCAACGGCCAGGTGGGGTGGGAATTGCGGCGAGCGTTGGCGCCCTTGGGCCGCGTTATCCCCCTCACGCGCACCGAAGTGGATTTCTCCCGCATCGATGACCTGATACAGGCGGTACGCCGCACCAGGCCTGCGATCATCGTCAATGCGGCCGCCTACACGGCGGTGGACAAGGCCGAGAGTGACGAAGGCACGGCCACCCGCCTCAACGCGATGGTGCCGGAAGCACTGGCCGACGAAGCCAGGCGCCTGGGCGCGCTTCTGGTGGACTACTCCACGGATTACGTCTTCGACGGCACACTCGATCGCCCGTATCTCGAAACCGACGCCCCGGCACCCTTGGGCGTCTACGGTCGCAGCAAGCTCGCCGGCCTGCGCGCCGTGGAAGCCAGCGGTTGCCGCCACCTCGTATTCCGGGTGAGCTGGGTATACGGCGTGCACGGCGCCAACTTCGTCAAGAC
Source organism: Thiohalomonadaceae bacterium (assembly GCA_050179875.1). Classification (GTDB taxonomy): domain Bacteria; phylum Pseudomonadota; class Gammaproteobacteria; order Thiohalomonadales; family Thiohalomonadaceae; genus JALOAT01. The sequence goes on along the minus strand of JBFXES010000053.1, from coordinate 4,727 downwards.
GATCCTGCGCCTCGCCCGCGAACGGCGCGAGCTGCGCGTGGTGGCGGACCAGATCGGCGCGCCCACGCCGGCCGACCTCATCGCAGACGTCACGGCCCACGCGCTCGCGGCTTTGGCACGCGGCCGCGGAGTGGAGGGCGTTTACCACCTCGCCCCGGCAGGTCAAACTTCCTGGCATGGCTTTGCCAAGGCAATCGTGGCTGAGGCCGCCGCACTGGGGGTGCCGCTGGCGCTGACCGCGAGCGACGTGCATCCCATCGCAACTGCCGACTATCCCACCGCCGCCCGCCGGCCGGCGAATTCGCTACTGAATACGGCCAAGCTGCGCACGGGTTTCGGGTTTCACCTCCCCGAATGGGTCGAACCCGTGCCGCGCATCCTTCGCGAGATGATCACGCAATGAAAACAAGAAAAGGCATCATCCTCGCCGGTGGTTCCGGCACGAGGCTTTACCCGGTTACGCAAGCATTATCCAAGCAGCTGCTGCCGGTCTACGACAAGCCGATGATCTATTATCCGCTCAGCACCCTGATGCTGGCGGGAATCCGGGACATTCTGCTTATCTCAACCCCGCAGGACACGCCGCGGTTCGAGCAACTCCTGGGCGACGGCAGTCAATGGGGGATCAACATCCAATACGCCGTCCAGCCGTCCCCGGATGGGCTCGCCCAGGCCTTCATCATCGGCCGTGACTTCATCGACCGAAATCCCAGCGCCCTGGTGCTCGGTGACAACATCTTTTACGGCCACGACTTCTCCAGGCTTCTGCAAAACGCAGCTGCCAAGTCGGAAGGCGCCACCGTATTCGCCTACCCGGTGCAAGACCCGGAGCGTTACGGCGTGGTGGAATTCGATGCCAGTGGTCGGGCCATCAGCATCGAGGAAAAGCCCACCAAGCCTAAGTCGCGTTATGCCGTCACCGGCTTGTACTTCTACGATGCTCAGGTTGTCGATATAGCCGCCGAAATCCGCCCCTCCGCCCGTGGCGAACTCGAGATCACAGACGTCAACCAGCACTACCTCCGCCGGGGTCAACTCACCGTGGAAAACATGGGCCGCGGCATGGCTTGGCTCGACACCGGCACCCACGAATCCCTGCTGGAAGCGGCAACGTTCATAGAAACGATCGAGCGACGCCAAGGTCTGAAAGTCGCTTGCCCGGAAGAAATAGCTTATCGGATGCAGTACATCGACGGCGAGCAGGTGAGGCGGCTTGCAGAACCACTCAAGAAGAATGGCTACGGGGCTTACTTGCTGCGCGTGCTGGAAGAACGGGTGTTCTAGTGAAGGCGATTCCAACCGAAATCCCAGATGTTCTCATCCTTGAGCCGACGGTTTACGGCGACGAACGCGGTTTTTTCTTCGAAAGCTATAACGAACGGGTATTCAAGAAACTGGTTGGTTACGCACCAACCTTCGTCCAAGACAACCATTCTCGATCAGTCCAGAACGTATTGCGTGGCCTGCATTATCAAGTGAAGCAACCACAAGGGAAATTAGTGCGAGCGGTGGCTGGAGAGGTGTTTGATGTGGCGGTCGACATCCGCGAGGACTCCTCCACATTCGGTAAGTGGGTGGGAGTTGTTTTGTCCGCTGAGAATAAGCGCCAGCTATGGATTCCCGAGGGATTCGCCCACGGATTCCTGGTCCTGTCCGAAACGGCCGAGTTTCTATACAAGACAACGGATTATTACGCGCCAGAGAGTGAGCGTTCTATCGCATGGAATGACAAAGAACTTGGGATTGACTGGCCTTTATGCGGCAGGACTCCTGTGCTTTCGGCAAAGGACGCCAGAGCACAGCCACTCGAGCAGTTGTTCGTGGCTGGTGAAAGATAACAGGCTCAAAATATAGACGCGGAGATACAATGTTCAACGGGAAGTCTATTCTTATTACTGGCGGTACGGGGTCTTTTGGTAAGCAGTACGTGCGCACGATTCTCGCAAAGTACAAGCCAAAGCGGGTCGTGATATTTTCAAGGGACGAGCTCAAGCAATTTGAGATGCAGCAAGAGTTCGATGAGCCTTGCATGCGTTATTTCATTGGCGATGTGCGTGATGGTGAGCGGTTGGCGCAGGCCATGCGCGGGATCGATTACGTGATTCATGCGGCTGCGCTAAAGCAGGTGCCTGCTGCTGAATACAATCCCATGGAGTGCATCAAGACGAACATTCACGGTGCAGAGAACGTCATTCGAGCGGCGCTCGATAATGATGTTCAGAAGGTAATAGCGTTGTCAACAGACAAGGCAGCTAATCCCATTAACCTTTATGGTGCAACAAAACTTGCATCGGACAAGATGTTTGTGGCTGCTAACAACATTGCGGGGGGGCATCGAACGTCTTTCGCAGTTGTGCGGTACGGAAACGTGGTTGGTTCCCGAGGATCCGTTGTTCCATTCTTCAAGAAGCTCATGGAGCAAGGCGCTTCATCCCTGCCGATAACGCATGCCAACATGACGCGTTTCTGGATTACCCTGCAGCAGGGCGTGGATTTTGTTCTTAAGAACTTCGAGAGGATGTATGGCGGTGAAATCTTCGTGCCGAAGATTCCATCGATAAAGATTATTGACTTGGCCAGGGCCATGGCACCTGATCTCGATACGCACATTATCGGCATCCGTCCTGGCGAGAAATTGCATGAAATCATGTGTCCGTCTGATGATTCTCATCTCACACTGGAGTTTCACGATCATTTCGTTATCCAGCCGAGTATTCGCTTCCATCACAGGGAGGTCGATTACACCGTCAACGCGAGCGGAGAGGAAGGCTCGCCGGTAGACTTGGGATTTGAGTATAACTCCGGCAACAACCCGCAGTTCCTTTCGGTTGACGAGATTTGCGATGTCAATCGCATGGCCGGAGAGGCCTGAGAAACCAATCATGTCTGCAGCATGGGTGCCACGCTCCCTGAACGTGGCGCTGCGCCTCCTGGCCATGGGCAGCCGCTTTGCCTTGGTCTTTGTCCTTGCCAAGCTATTGGAGCCGGCCGAAGTGGGTTTGTTCGGCCTCTTCCTTGGCTCAGTAGGATTCAGCATGTTGATGATAGGCGGTGACTACTACACCTACAGCCAGCGGGAACTGATGTCCCTGCCGCGTGGACGGTGGTCTTTTGTCCTGCAGCATCAGCTCCTGGCCACTGGGATGCTTTACCTCGCCCTCCTCCCGGTTCAGCTGCTGCTGTTTACATTCGGTCTGTTGCCTTCCGAACTGATGCTCTGGTTCTTTGCCCTTCTCGTGGTGGAGCACCTTGCCCAGGAGATCAACCGCCTTCTTGTTGCGATGCAGCGCCCGCTGCTTGCAAGTTGGGTGCTTTTTATCCGCATGGGGGCGTGGGTGTGGGGATTGCTTCCCATTATTTGGTTCCTGCCGCACAGCCGGAATCTCGAAACGATTTTCTTTGCGTGGCTAATCGGGGGGCTAATTGCCATTCTTGTCGGGCTTTGGGGCATTTGGCGCGAGGTCTCACCATGGCGCTCATGGCCCCTGGATTTCGCTTGGTTGAAGCGGGGGTTTGGGGTTGGGTTCCTGTTCCTTGTCGCCACCCTATGCTTCAAGGCTCTGACGACGGCCGATCGGTTCGTTGTCGAAGCGCTTAATGGCATGGACCTGCTCGGTGTTTATGTGCTCTTTATGGGCATGGCCATGGCAATCATGAGCTTCCTCGACGCCGCCGTATTCTCGTTCCTGTATCCGCGCATGGTCAGCGCTTATCGGCACGGTGATTACCCTATGTACCGGCGCCTCAAGAAGGACATGCTTTGGTCAACACTTGGCATCAGTTCCGGCCTCGCCATCGTGATCGCTGTGGCTGCTCCCTTTGTGTTGGACTGGATTGGTCGCTCACTCTACGCAGAACAGATGCGGCTTCTTTGGTTGCTACTCGTGGTTGCCGTGATCTATGCAGCTGGCATGATCCCTCACTATGGCCTCTATGCACGCGGGTCGGATCGCAGCATCGTCGCGGCGCACATCTCATCGCTTGTGGTCTTCACCCTCATCGTCACTCTGCTTGCCCGCGTGGCGCCTCTCGAGGCCGCTGCTTATGGTCTGATAGCTGCGTTCGTGTGGATGGGCGGGTTCAAACTACTGAAGTACCGGCTGCACAGTGCTGACCTGGCGCCGCGCGCGTCACAGCCTCGGGTCCTCAAGGAGTCCACTGAATCATGATCCCGTACGGTCGCCAAGAGATTACTCAAGCCGATATTGACGCCGTGGTTGCGGTACTCCGCTCGGATTTCCTCACCCAAGGCCCACTTGTACCACGCTTCGAGAAGGCCGTGGCCGATTACTGCGGAGCGCAGCATGCCCTGGCCGTGAACAGTGCCACCTCAGCCCTGCACGTCGCCTGTCTGGCGCTTGGCCTCGGCCCGGGCGACTGGCTGTGGACCAGCCCGATCACCTTCGTTGCCTCAGCCAACTGCGGCCTGTATTGCGGTGCCGAGGTCGACTTTGTCGACATCGACCCGCGCACGTACAACCTTTGCCCCAAGGCACTCGAGCGCAAACTGGTGGAGGCCGAAAAACAAGGACGCCTGCCGAAGATCGTGATCCCAGTCCACCTGTGCGGCCAACCGTGCGATATGCAGGCCATCCACACCCTGAGCCAGCGTTTCGGTTTTCGCATCATTGAGGACGCCTCGCATGCCATCGGCGGCAGGTATCGGGGCGAGCCCATCGGTAACGGCCGCTACAGCGACATAACGGTCTTCAGCTTCCACCCGGTAA